>DAONZU010000006.1:0-9331 GCA_035406965.1 Bacteroidales bacterium | reverse complement strand
TCACTTGTTACAGGCTGATTTTCAACTATTTCAGCTTGTGGTTCAACTGTTTCTGAAATGGTTTCTGCTATTTCAGGCTGAGGTTCAATTATTTCAGGCTTAGTCTCACTCGTTACAGGCTGATTTTCAACCACTTCTGCTTGAGGTTCAACTGTTTCTGGAATAATTTCGGCTATTTCAGGTTGAGGTTCAGTAATTTCGGGCTGGATAACATTTTCTTGTTCTTTAGTTTCAGATTGTTCTGCGATTAATTTTTTGTTTTCTGCCAAAATTTGACTTTCATTATCCACAAAATTTTCAAACTTAGCTGAATTTGCAATTAAATTATCAATTCGAGATTGAGGAAGAATAATTACTTTCTTGTTTTTCAATAATTCATTTTGCTGATTTAAAATATTTGTACCTCTGATAACAACTTCATCTAACAAATAATAATCGTAAGTTTCGTAATAAGTGTTGCAGTCGTCAGTGTAATGTTTTATTTTTTCTTTTAATTCAGAAATTTCAGCATTTGGATTATTTGAAACAATTTCTGCAAGTTGCTCATTTATAGCTCGTTGTTGAACTTGAATTATTTCTTCGTTGATTGTTTTGAGTTGTAACTTTATGTCTCGATTAAGTCTTTCTATATTTTTTAAAATTTCATCTTTTTCCTCATCGTTAGAACTTGCAAATTTTGCTGTAAGAGCTTGAATTTCATTACTTGTTTGTTCAGATTTTAAAATTAATTCTTCTATATTTTTTGGTTCTAGTTCAACAATAACTTCAATTTCTTCAGGCAATAATTCTTTTGTTTTAATTGTAGTAATTTCATTTATAAAATTTAAAGTTTCAAGTCTATTGCCAAAGTTTTTATTAGGAACATACTTAGCTCCATTTTCCAAGAATTCAAAAATGTAATTCAAATTTAGATTAGCAATTTCAATATTTTTAAAAGCCTCGCCAAGCAAACTAATTGATTCTGAGCTATTTTCTTCTGCCAGAATTTGAAGACTATCTGCTATTTGTTTGTGATATTCAGCTTTTAGCGAATAAGATTGAGTTCTATTATCACTTAAATTATATTTTTTAATATTTTCTGAATACAACAAATAATCTGAATAAAAATCTTGAAGCGAGGTATTTAGATAATCAATAGTATTTTTTAAATTTTCTTCAATAATTCCATTGGCTTGACTTATCAACTGATTTTTTTCTTGAGTTTTATTTAAGGTTTCAGAAACTGCAAACAAGGATTTTGCTTTTTCAAATTCTGCAAGTATTGGCTTAGATTGATTTATTCTATTTTGATTACTTGATAGCTTTTGCTTCATTTCTGCTATAATAGACTGAATTTGAAGCACTTCACCTTTCATTTGATTTTCAAGTTCTGAAATTTTTATTTCTGCATTTTGGTCAATATCATTTTTAATTAATCTTAAAAGCCATAAATCAAGACTTTCGTCATTAGCACTTAATATTTGAAAATCAGCTATATCTTCTTCAATTTCAGAAGAAACAGAAATTAAATTTTGTATTTCGGCAATTTCACTTTTAAATTTTGATTCTTCATCTTTTGCTTTCAATACTTCTAAGTTGCTGATATTTTTTTGATTGTTAGCTTGACTAATATTTTTAGAATTTTCTCTTAATATGTTTTTATTCTCGTTAATCTTAATTTGTGTGCTATTTATATTGTTTATTATATTTTGCTTTTCTTCAGGAGATTGTGCTTTATCAAAGTCTAGTTCTAAATTTGCAATAATATTTTTTAAAGAATCATTTGCAATTAGGCTTTCTCCAAAAATCTTTGTTTCGCTTGAAATATAATTTGAAAAATTATTGATATATTCTGCTTTATCAATAGTAACTTCATCACTAGCAATGTCTTCGCCATATAAAATAGCATCATAATCAATAATTGGAGAATATAGACTAAGGTCGGTATTTATACTCTCCTGAACATTTAATAATTCTTTAAGATTAGTTTGCGACTTGTGCGATTTAAGCACTTCTATATCATTATTTGCTTTTGATAAATTCAAGTTTGGGTCTAAAAATAAATTTCCCTTTATTTCTTCAAGTAATGAATTTGCTTCTGCTATTTTTTTATTGTTTTCTGCAATGTCGAATTTTGCAAACTCAATTTGAATTTGATTTTCTTTTATTTTATCAATTAAGTCAATTTTTTGATTTTCATAGGTTTTAATGTCATAAATATATTTTTCTCGCAATTCAAATTCTGTCTCGCTTTTAGCTACTTCTATTTTTGTAGTAATTTTTGTATTTAACTGCTCCAACTCAGAAAAAAGCGGTTTATTTAATTTATCATATTTTGCTAATTTATCATTTTCGGAATTTATTATTTTGTTCAGCTCGTCTATATATTTATCTAAAGGAAAACTTCTATCTATCTTATTGATTTCTGCTTGTGTTAGATATACAGATTTCTCCAAACTTTTTTCATTTCTTGAAGTTTTATCCAACACTTTTACTTCTGCCAAATAATAATTTAGTAATCCTTCTGTTCTAAGCGAAAAATCATAAAAATATTTAGCAATTTCGTTTAATTGAATTGCCCTATCTCCTAATTCATTAATTTGGTTTTGTAAATCTTGGATTTTTGCCTCATTAGCTTTTGCGTTTGCAGTTTTTAATTTTGAAACTTCAGAATTTATTTTTTTAATTTCGCTTAGACTTTCCTGTGAAAGTTTATTTGCAGTAGAAGCATACTTTTTATATTCACTTACTTCGCCAGAAATTTCGTCTAATTTTGCAAACATTTCCTGAATTGCTAAATCAATATCAGATTCTAGATTTTTAACTTCTATTGTTTGTACATCTTTTTTAATAATTGTATCGCTTAATTCAGTTCTAGTTTTCTGTCTATTACTCAGTTCGCTAATAGCCAATTCGCTTACACTTGGGTTTGCACTTAAATAAATATCATCTATATTACGCATTTCGCGTTTTTGGGGGTTAGTTTCCACCAAAATTCTAAACACTCCACATTCATTTGTTTTGCTTTCGCGTGTAGAAGTAAAAAATGCCGTTTCTCCAAACTTATCAACAGCATACATTATATCATCAAAAGGCGAATTAATTGGAAAATCTAAATTTTCAGGCTCAGACCATTGATTGTTTTCATTATCCCAATTTGTTTTAAAAATATCATAACCGCCCATGCTATTATGCCCTTTTGATGCAAAATACAAAGTTTTTCCATCTTCGCTTAAAAAAGGATAAGCCTCATCGTATTTTGTGTTTATAGTTTCTGGAAGTTTTTGTGCTGCTGTCCAAACTCCATCTATTTTTCGCGAAATATAAATATCCAAGCTAGTGTTACGTTTAGAATCTCCATAAGATGAGAAAAACAGAACATTATGTTCATCAGAGATATACATCAAATCTGTTTCCATAATTTTTCTATCTATTTTTGTCCTAAACTGGTCGGTTTTCACAATAATATTTCCACCAAAATCATTTAAGTTATATGAATAATGAAAATTCTTTTTAGAAACTTTTTTAAGACTAACTAATTTTAACTCATAAGCATATTTAACTAATTGACTTCCACTATTTGCCATATTTATATATTGCTCAAGCTCAAAGTTTACAAGTTCTTTTTGACTTGCATTTTTTTGATAAATATCATAAAAACTCAAAGCTTTTTCAAAATCATACATAAAATGATTTGCCAAGCCGATATAAAAATTCGCAGTGTTTATACCTTTATTAGCAGAATATTCAAGATACTTAACTCCAGATTTTGGCTCTGCTGCAAGTTTTACCAAACATGCTCCATAATAATAACTAAAAACCTCCTCTTTTGGATATAAACTCACAAGCTGAGAAAATCCCTGATTAGCAGAAATATAGTCTTCTTCAAAAAAATAATTATACGACTTATTGTAAAGATTTTGCTCATCTACTGTTAATTTAACTTCTGGCTTTAACTGAGCATAGCTAAAAGAAACTAACATTAAAAAAATAATGTTTAAATATATGTATTTACAAATTTTCAAGCCAATTTGTGTTTATCACAATTCAAATATTAAGCAAAATTAATAATTTTTTGTAAAATTGATTATAATATATGGCAGAAAGATAAAAAATAGGATTAATTGTGGTTTTTAGTTTTAGCGTTTTTCTTACTTTTCTCATTACCAAAAATTAAATTTATAAGCAATACGCAAGCCTGTTTGATATCTACTGCTCCAATTTTGTTGCCATAAATGTTGAACAATTTGGTTTTTATGCAAGATTAAAAAGTAAAATGAGAGTCCTAATGAATGGTTTTGGCTAATATCATAACTTAAGCCAACTGAGGAGTCAAATGCAAGCCGTGCTAGTGATAATGATTTTGACAAACTTGGTTTATAATAAGCTTCTCCACTCGAAACCAATGTAATAGAAGAATTTACATAAGCATAATAAATCAAATCAACATTATATAATACTCCAAGTTTTATATTATATCCAAAATCTGAATTTGAAAAATTATTTTGGTAACCAACAAGTAAAGGAATACCAAAGCGTAAATATTTTCTAATATAATCTAAGTTTTCAACATTGCCATTTAATTCATACTTTTCAAAATTTTCATATTTGCAGTTTTCTACACCAATACCTGTTTGCAAAAAGAAATGTTGGTTTAAATTATAATAAACAGATGGACGAATTCCATATTGAGTTACAGTTTTGTCAAATACATTTATTGGATGTGTTATTAAAGATAAGTCAAGCCCATAATTAAACTTTTTTAAAGAAAGTGTTTCTTGAGCAAACACAACCGATAAGCCTATCAGTAATAACTTGCTTGTAATAATAAGTTTTTTCATAGAACTTAATTTTTATATTTCTTCAAATATAAAACAAATCAATAATTAAAACAAATAAAAATTTAGCAGTTTACTCGCTCGGATTTACCTAGCTGAACTCGTACTGCGGACTTAGGTTGCAATCCAAGTGAGCGATAGACTATATTATTAGACTATAATTTCTAAAATAAATAACTTATTTTACAGCCTACATTATATTTAAGAGCAAAAGTAATTGCTTGATTTTGCTCATTTTTTACCATAGGTAGTGTCCATTTTTTATTCTCAAATTCTGTAAAAAACAGACTACTACCTGATGTTTCTAAAGATATTCTAAGGAAATTCGAAATTGTAAAACGTATGCCAGCTAACGGAGTAAGACCTATTCCCTTATTTTGTTTTACTGTAGAAAAATTAGACAACCCACTTAAAGATTGTGATTGCCCACTATAAATTCCATAATACAGATTTAAGTCAACTCCCCAGTAAAGATGAAACTGTTTTTTTTCAAAATAATTTTGTTCAAATCCCATAGAAAACATTTGTTCTCTCCAATTTCCCATTGTTATTAGAGTGTCTGCCTCATAAGAACCATTTCCGTGTATTTTCACATTGCAAGTTAATTGATCAACAGAAAGTCGTAATGTATTTTCGTTATAATGCCGCTTAAAATAAATGCCATTAATAAAACTTATGTCAAACTTTGGTTGTGGGGGATCAGATGGAATGTCTATAGATGAGTAATTTAAAATATTAAAGCCCACTTCGTTTTTTTAAATGCAACTTGTTCTTGGGCATCTACTATTTGAAAAACTAAAACAAAAAGTATTGCCATTAAAAAATAAATAGTTTTCATAATTCTACTGTTTTTTTAAATAATAATATAATGATCTATTAAATTTAAACCTTTATTATCTTAAAAATTCATAAGCCATAGATTTTAGCTCAGTCTCTGTGAATGTTTTGGGAAAAATCTTAAATGACTGTATTTTCTCTATCAATTCTGTAGCCAAGTCTGTAAATACAGTGTCTAAATTATCTTCTGGTAAAGGACAATCCTTAGTTTCGTAACAACAATTTAAGTTAATCACGATTGTTTTTTCATTTTTTGCTTCTATACTTTTAAAAATTTAAGTTAATATTATAATATTTGTATAACGAGATAATTTTATTTTTGTTGTTTATAATTTATTTATTATTTTATTACCTAATAAAATTTTTAAGGCAAAATCTAATATGTGCCAAATCGTTTCATATTTTTGAAATTACTAAGTGTTTCTTCTAGTTTCCATGCGATTACCAAGTTCATTTGACGAGATCTTTGCAAGACAGCAATTTACTGTCAAGTTAAAAGTGATGAGTTTCATTCATTCAAAATTTATCTATCAAAGTTTTTATAATACCTGCCCATACGAAGGTCTTAATCTAAAAAAAGATAATTTCCAAAAATCTCCTGTTTTCAGCATTGCAGCACCCATGCCAAACAATTACGCCTTGCCCGCAAGGGCAACATGTGATTAACCGTAAGATTTATCTTGCGGTGGAGATAACCCCAGCTCCCTCGCCCGCAAGGGCGACACAATAAAGTCAGCTAAAAGTGATTCACTAAACGTAGTTTAAGTGCTAAAAAGGAAAATTTAAAAGTATTTCCTAAAAATCTAAACTTAGGCACTTTTTTTGTAAATATTTAATTATCTTCGTAAAAAATTAATGATATGAAAAAATTTTTATTCTTACTCTCGTTTGCAATTTTAGCTTCAGGCATTTCGGCTCAAGATGTAAAATCACATAAGCCAATGTCGAAATTTAGCTATAAGATATACACAAAACGTATTTCAAAACCCAGAAAAACTGAAGAAAAAAGACGAATAAAAGCAGTTAAGCTTTTGAGATGGAAACATATTTCATCAAATCAATTGTATAAAGCATCTTTGATAATTCAAGATGAAGGACAAAGACTTGTGTATGTAAAAGAAGCTTATCCAAAAATTACTGATAAATCAAATGCTTTAATGCTTACAAATGCTTTTGAAAAATATCTACACGTGCAATTATTGTGGGAGTTCATTGAAAAAAACAATGAGCAACTTGGAATTGCACCAATGGATTTGGAGAGCTATACAAAGTACTTGAGCTTAAAAGAAAAGAAAAAAGACAAGCAAAGGGACGAAATTGCCAAAAACGAAAATAAAGACAAACCTAAAGATAAAACAGAACCCGTAAAACCACAAGAACCTCAAGTTGTTGAAAAACCCGAAACTCCTGTGCAAACCGATAAAGAAGAAACAAAACCAACAGAACCAAGCTCTACAAATTCCATTGTTTATCCAAAAGCTGAAGGCTATACAGGTAGCAAAGGTTGCGAATCTTGTTTAAACGAAAATCAGTTTTTAGCTTTTAAAAATGCACTATCCAGATATGAAACTGATGAAGAAAAAACAAAAATATGTATGGAATATGTTTATACATATTGCTTCTCTACCGCTCAAGTTATGCAATTAGCAGAATTGATTAAAAACGAAAAAATGAGATTTGTATTTCTAAAAACTGCTTACGAAAAAGTTTACGACAGAGACAACTACTTGCATGTCAAACAATTACTAATAACACAATCTTATATACATGAAATTAACTCAATTTACCAAGTGCCAAAACCTGAAAAACCTTATGCTGTTGGCATTCCTGCTCCTTGCACATTGAGTGATAACGATTACGAAAAAATTAAATCTGATGTTAGAAAAGAAATGAGTTCTACTCAAAAACTTGAAAAAGCAAAAAATCTAATTCCGCAATATGAATGTATTTCAGCACAACAAGTTAAGTCTATGCTAAATTTATTTTCTTTAGAAAACGACAAGTTAGATTTTGCAAAATTTGCATATAAATATTGCAACGACAGAGATAATTATTCTGTTGTTTCAAGTTTTTTTACTTCAATAAATTCTAGAAATTCTTTAAACGAGTATATCAAATCATATAAAGATTAATTTAATGAAAAAAATAGTTGTTCTTTCTGGTGCTGGAATTAGTAAAGAAAGCGGTATTCCTACTTTTAGAGATTCTGACGGTTTGTGGAACAAATATAGATTTGAAGAAATAGCATCACCAGAAGCATGGAAAGCAAATCCACAACTTGTTTTAGACTTTTACAACTTTAGACGTAAGGTAGTTCTTGATTCCAAACCAAATAAAGCACATTTGACTTTAAAAGAATTGGATAAAAATTTTGATGTAAAAATAATAACTCAAAATGTTGATGATTTGCATGAACGTGCAGGTTCTACAGATGTCTTACATTTACATGGCGAAATTCGCAAAGCCAGAAGCACTAAAGATGAAAATATTATTGTTGATATTCAAGGAAGCGAATTAAATCTTGGCGATTTATGTCCTTTGGGTTCTCAACTTAGACCGCATATAGTTTGGTTTGGTGAGGCTGTGCCAAATATTTCTCACGCAATTGATATTGTAAAAACTGCTGATATTTTTTTAGTAATTGGAACAGGACTTACAGTTTACCCCGCGGCAGGACTTATAAATTATTTACCTAAAAAATCTCAAAATTTCATAATTGACCCAAGCGATGATTTTTATGGAATTAATAATTTTAAACATATTCAAAAATCGGCTGTAAACGGTATTGATGAATTTGTGCAAGCAATTAAAACTTTTTAGAAATATTCGTTATGGAATAACAGATTTTCAATTAATTTTAATTTTTTATTACTAAACCAAAACAAATTTGTAACTTTAAACCCAAATTAATTTTACTTAGTTTTAAATAGTTTTTACAACAAATTGGCAAGAATTATTACATTTACAACTGATTGGTCGAGTAGCGATTACTACATTGGTGCTGTAAAAGCTGCGATAATTTCGAAATGTAGCGATGTTAGCTTTATTGATATTAGCCATAATATTGAGCATTTCTCGGTTTTTCAGGCTGGCTTTGTTTTAAAATCTGTTTATAAAAATTTTCCTGAGGGCAGCATTCATATTATTGGAGTTGACAGCGAACCCGATAGAGACGGTTATATTCTTGTTTCAAAATACGATTCTCAGTATTTTATAAGCTCTAACAATGGATGCACAGGTTTTATTTTTGAAAAAGAACCCGAAATTGCCGTCTTAGTAGAAACAGGATTTGCATTTGAAGGAGCTTCGTTTATTGAGTTAAATTTATTTTCTCATATAGCTGCATTTATTGTTAGAGACGGAGATATTACAGAATTAGGAGAACCTATAAATAAGATTAAACGTAAACTCAGTGTAAATTGCCAAATAGAGACTGATTTCATTAACGGAGAAGTTATTTATATAGACTCTTACCAAAATGCAATTACTAATATTAGTCGCGAAATTTTTAAAGACTATGTTGGCGATAAAAAATTTGAAATTTTAATAAATACAAATAATATTACAGTTTCAGAAATAAAACAATCTTATAAAGAAGTTGATAGTGGAGAAATTGTTTGCATTTTTAATTCTTTGGGCTTGTTAGAAATAGCAATACGCGATGGCAAAGCCACTCA
>DAONZU010000005.1:0-43635 GCA_035406965.1 Bacteroidales bacterium | reverse complement strand
AAAACATTATTAAAGCAGATGAAAATATCTATTACCTAAAAAATTAGGGTTCGAGATTAAGCTTTGGCTTGATGAAATTGATGAAAACACATTGCGACAAGCAAAGAATTTAGCTAATTTACCTTTTGCTTTCAAACATGTTTGTCTTATGCCCGATGCACACTCTGGATATGGAATGCCTATAGGAGGGGTGATGGCTGCAGATGGAGTTATAGTACCTAATGCAGTAGGAGTTGATATAGGTTGCGGTATGTGTGCAGTCAAGACTGATTTAAAATTTTCGTCAAATATTAGAAGAAAATTAGAAAGTATTTTAGAAGATATAAGAAGAAAAGTACCTGTAGGTTTCAAACATCATAAAAGGGCACAAGATGAAGACCTTATGCCTAAAGCTTATGATATTGACAATATGGAAGTAGTGAGAGCCGAATATAAATCAGCTTTAAAGCAAATTGGAACACTTGGAGGTGGCAACCATTTTATTGAAATTCAAAAAGATAGGGAAAATATGGTTTGGCTTATGATACATTCTGGTAGCAGAAACATAGGCAAGCAAGTTGCAGATTATTACAATAGAATTGCAAAAAACTTGAATCAACAGTGGAACTCTCCAGTACCGCCTAAAGCTGATCTTGCGTATCTACCTTTTACTATCGAAGAAGCACACAGATATTTTGAAGAAATGAATTACTGTGTTGATTTTGCACTTTCCAATCGCAAACTAATGCTAACTAGAGTACAAGAAGTAATGTTTGATTATTTCCCTAATTTAAATTTTGGGGAAATCATAAATATAGCTCACAATTATGCTATATGGGAAAATCATTTTGGCAAAGATGTGGTAGTGCATCGTAAAGGAGCTACTTCTGCACATAAAGGCGAAATAGGAATTATACCAGGTTCGCAAGGTACAAACTCCTATATTGTTGAAGGATTAGGAAATCCAGAAAGCTTTGCAAGCTGTTCGCATGGAGCAGGTCGCAAAATGGGGCGTAACGAGGCAATACGAAGCCTATGCCTAGAAGACGAAATACGCGAACTTGATAAAAAAGGAATTGTACACGCTATCAGAGGCAAAAGAGATTTGGAAGAAGCACCATCTGCTTACAAAAACATTGCTCAAGTTATGGCAGATCAGGAAGATTTGGTGAAAATAAAGGTAGAACTATCACCTCTAGCTGTTGTTAAAGGATAACTAGTAATTTGTTACAAAATCTATCTGATTGAAATTTTAAATTCTTCGGAAAAATGATTGCTGAAATTTTTAATTTTTTCTATTCTTTTTGATTTTAACAGAATTAAAATTTCTTTACTTTCTGAATTAAACAAACTTACCTTATATTTTTCAAATATTTTTTCATTGTTTTTATTTTTCCATTCTTCACCGCTTCCAATAATTTTAATGTACATATCTTCTTTTACATTAGTCCAATATCCAATTTTAATTAAACCAAAAAGAAGAGCCACAAACTTTACTCTTTTATTTTTATAGTCAATAAAACAAGCATTGTGCGAGAAAGCTAAAAAAGCTCCTACAATAATAATGGTAAGTCCAACAAGCCATGAAGAAAAACTAACATAAATTCCTATGGCTAAAATAAGTATTCCTAAAATCACACCTATTACACCAAAAGTAAAATCTAAAGTATTTTTTTTCATATTTTTACTAAAGACAAGAAAGCAGCTTTAATAAGTATTTACAATTATTTCGTTTGAATATTCATATGTACTATCTGCTAGTCTGAGATAAGCTCTAATATGATAAGTTTGGTTTGGATCTGCACCAAAACTATGGTTGAAAGAGCCACCACCCATTTCACCATAATCATAAACTCCGTCATTATATTCCACACTTGGAGTACTACTATAAGACCAAACAAAACCTTTTTCTACTATTTCAAAATATCCTTCAAGCACGACTTCAGCTTGTAAAGAAATTGCATATGAGACTTCATCGTAATCAGCACTTTGTAAAATTACTGTTGATTTACCACTTTGTTTTATACATCTAGCTGACATACCATAACTTGCATCAAGAAGAAATCTGTCAATTTGTGAATAATCACTAAATAAACGACGAGCAAATGCTGCTGATGTTTCGCCACCACCAATGTCTTCAGTCGAAGTCCAAATATTTAAAGATCCTCCTTTTTCTTCAAATGTAAAATTTAGAGAAGTGTGTGGAGACTCTCTCCTTATACCCGCTGGTCTAAAATTTAAGCCACTGATGTTTGTTGCACCAGTATTTGGCGCTTGCCAATGTTCTGTGCCAGCTTCTTTCAACATACCACCTTCGTCTGTACCTCTCCACCCTTGATTTAAAGCTTCTGCGTCTGTCATACCAAGAAACATTTCTAAACTAATCCAATCATCATCACTAGGAATTTCCCATCCCTTAGGACAGATACCAGTACCACCATCAGTACCACTATTGTTTCTTATAGCATCAAAATTGTACAAATATCCGTAAATACTATCAGGTTCTGGTGTTGAGTTTTCATAACTACAATAGCAAGGTTTCTTTTCTTCATGAGAAAATGTTATCCAATCTTCTTGAGTTTGTGCATGTTGTAAATTTATTAACATTGGAGTTGTGTCCGTAGATACATCTTTTTTGCTTACTCTTAAATTTTCAGTCATCCATTCTCTTTGGTTAATAATAACAGTTTTGTAAAAGTTTCCATCCCAATCTACAACACCAGGTCCTTCGATATAAAGTTTATTTAATGTTTGAAATTCTATTGCTTCGCCATAGCCTGTACCATTGTTATTCGTTGCGTAAGCTCTAGCATAATAGTTTTGTCCACTATTTAAATCTGGAATAGTTATAGAAAACCATTCATTACCAGAACCTGCACTTATAGAGCCACTGCATGATTCTAATGTTATTCCATTCCAAGTTCCCCACAAAACACCTTTTTCAGTTATAGGGCTTTCTCCTGCATTTAAAATTTCTCCGCTTACATCAGCAGTAGATATACTTATATTATTAGGAGTTATAGTTGTAACTGTAGGTATTCCTATATTTGTTCTAACACAGCGAATGGAGTAACCACTAGTGTTGCTGCTTGGAGTGGAATATTCATCTCTATAAATTCTTTGTTCATCATTACTTAATGTGCGAACAAACATCGAGCTCTCTGCATTTACCCAAGTTGAGAAAATTTCTCCTTTACCAAGAAATTGTCCACTTTCGTCAATATAACCAGAACCTTGTGCAGAATATTTTGTTTGGTTTGTTGCTCCATTATTTGGTGCAATCCAGTTGTCTAGTTCTACTTGTTTCAACATTCCGCCTTGGTTTGTACCTCGCCAACCAGTATTTAAAGTCTCTGTTTCACTCATACCTAAAAGCATCTCAAATTCTAACCAATCGTTTTCTTCTGGCACTTTCCAACCAGTAGGACAAATATATTCGTTCTGTGCAGCAAATCTATCATATAACTTTCCATTTTTCAAATGATTATTTACTGAATCAAAATCCATATAGCAGCACTTCATACTAGGAGAGCTTTCCCAATTTTGGTCAACCAAAGGAATTAATGTACCATCATTAAGTCTTGATGTACGTAAATTTTCAGTCATATACTCGGTGTTGGCAATTCTTACAGTTCTATACACGTTGTTATCAATGTCGATTACTGTAGATTCTGAAGTATAATATTTTGGCAAGGTTGTAAACGTTTGCTCATTTGTAACACTTTGTCCTCCTGAGTTTTGAGCAAAAGTTTTAACATAATAAGTTTTGTTTGGTTCTAAATTATTTATAACATAGGAAAAGTCAGATTGGGTAAAGTTAGAAGGGAGATAATGAATACCACTTTCTCCAATAGTAAAGTTAGGAATTTTATCCCAAGCAATTCCTAAATTGTATAACTCTTCATCTGATTCAACAAAGCCTAAAATTCTTGCAGAAGTCATATAAACTGAATCTATTGACGATATTTCTATTGTAGGCTCAATTATAGGTTCGGGAGTTGTTGCTGTTGAAAAAGATATTTCTTCGCTATAGCCAGTACCATTGTCGTTTCTAGCAAAAGCTTTAATATAAAAATTTTGGTTTGGCTCGATGGCATCTAAGAAAAACATAATTTCATTTTCAAAAGGTCCTTGAGTATAATAGATTTCACAATTAGAATCATCAAAGTTTGGAGTTGTGCCAATCATAAAACCACCTTCAGATATTGAGCTTTCCCCATGACTAATAATTTCTGCAAAAAAGTTAGCACTACTATCACTTTCATTAAAAGTAGCTTCAATAGTTCCTAAAACAGGATGTGTTATATTTGTTGAAAACGGTATCTCTTCGCTATAGCCAGTACCATTGTCGTTTCTAGCAAAAGCTTTAATATAAAAATTTTGATTTGGCTCGATGGTATCTAAGAAAAACATAATTCCATTTTCAAAAGGTGCTTGAGCATAATGGATTTCACAGTTAGAATCATCAAAGTTCGGAGTTGAGCCAAGCATAAAACCAGCCTCATATATAGAGCTTGCACCTTGGTTAATAATTTCTGCATAAAAGTTAGCACTACTATCACTTTCATTAAAAATAGCATCAATTGTTCCTAAAATAGGATATGTGTTGTTTGTAGAGAAAGATATTTCTTCACTATAGCCAGTGCCATGATAGTTTCTAGCATAAGCCTTAACATAAAAGGTTTGATTTGATTCGATATTATCTAGATAAAATCTAATTTCATTTTCAAGAATTTCTTGAGCATAATAGATTTCACAATTAGATTCATCAAAGTTTGGAGTTGTGCCAAGCATAAAACCACCCTCATATATAGAGCTTGCACCTTGATTTATAATTTCTACGTAAAAGTCAACACTATTATTGCTTTCATTATAAAAAGCTTCAATAGATCCTAAAGTGGGATTTCCAGGTATCGTTGAGAAGGTAATTTCTTCACTATAACCAGTACCATAGCTGTTTTTAGCAAAAGCCTTAACATAAAAAGTTTGGTTTGATTCTATGCTGTCGATAAATAGCATAATCTCATGTTCAAAAATCTCTTCGGCATAATAGATATCACAATTAGTATCATCGAAGTTTGGTTGTTTGCTTAACATAAAACCGCCCTCAGTTATAGGACTTAAACCTTGATTAATTATTTCTACAAAAAGGTAAGCACTATTACCATTTTCACTATAATAATCAGCATGAACAGTTCCTAAAGTAGGAAGCTCTTCCTTTGCTTTTTTGTCGTAAACGCAACGTACAGATAAGCCTAATGACTTTGAACCATTTTCTCTAAATATATTACAAGTGGAGTTATCTAAAGCTCTACACCAAGCATGTTTATCGTTATACTCACTTGAAGTCCACCAAGCAGCATAATCATCTATATAATGAAATTCACCAGTTAAAGCACGCATACCACCGGGCATAGCAGTAAAACCAGTAGAATTAACAAGTTTTTTACTTGGCAAATCCCAAATTCCTTCAGTTGCAGATTTTAAATAGCAAGCGCTATTGCTAGTTCTCCATCCAATACTATCAATACTTTGAACTTCTATAAGATTTTCTATAATTTTCCAATCATCATCGCTAGGTAAGTGCCAGCCTTCAGGACACATTGAGGCTTCGTTATTCACAGCATACCAATTATATAATTTACCATAAATTCCAGAATTGTTTGCATTGTTACCATAAATGGAATATGCAGGTTTGATTGTCTGTCGCCATTCTGTATTATCGGTTATCGTACTTATTTCTTTATTATTAAGAAAATATTTAGTGTTCAAATTTTCTGCCATCCAAATTCTATTGGCAATTACTATAACTGGATAATGCTTCCCTTCAATATCAACACATCTGTAAAAACTTACTTCTAAATCTATATATTCTCCTTCATTGTAATCACCTTGATTTATTACCAAAGTCTTTTTTGTAATATCTCCTGCATTTGAAGTAAATGTAAATAATAAAACATCTCCAAAAGTATAGGCTAATGTGTTTTCAAGACTTTGTTTTAAATGTAAATTACTTTCTTCATTTTCCACATTCTCATTTTCTATGTCAATACTATTTGTATGTTTTATTCCATTTATAGAAGTTTCATTTGCAGTTCCAATTACTTTTATATAATATGAAAATGTGTCTCCGCTGATTTGAATAAAATAAATACCGCTTAATGTCGCATTAAGTTCTAATTGGTGATATGCTTTTTTGTTGTAAAAAGAGTTTTTATAAACAACTGCTCCAGAAATGTTGAAAATAGTAAAATTTACAGTCCCGGAATTTTCAGCAAAATAACTAATGTTAAAATTACTTTCGGAAGGGTTGGGGTAAACTTTAAATTTTTTAGGCTCAAGAGCCATGAATTTTAGATTCATAGCACTTACAATATGAAGTGTTGCATTAGGCTCTAAGTTTAATGTATCATTTGTTCTGAGATTTTCAACTTTTATACTTTCAATCTCAACTGTATCAGAAGTAGGTGTAAAATAAATATAATTATCCTGAGCAAATAAGCTAGATGTTGTTAAAAATAATAAAGCTAATATTATTTTTACCGAAAGTAAATATGTATATATTCGTTTTTTCATGATTGTAAATTTTAAAATGCGTTAAAATAATAAATAAACGATAAATTAAAAACAGAGTGATTTGCAGTTATTGTTTCATCGTGTCTAATATTTACAAAGCCACGCGAGTAGTTAGCTGATAAATTATAATTTTTAAAACCTACTCTAAGTCCAGCACATATTCCAGAATCAAATCTTTTGTAAGAACTCCATCTTTCTCCAAAAACATCATCTTCGTTGTCTAAATATTGTGCATGTGGTGTGTCTTCAAAGTTCCATTCAAAAGGAGGAACAATTTCTTCACGAGGGATAAAAGTTCTTTTCCCAACTATTGCGACATTAGTATATGGACCAACCATAGCACTAATAGAAACATTCCCAATAGGAATTTTATATCCTATTTGCAAAGGCATTTCAAAACTGCCAAAGTTAATTTTAGATAAAGCAAAATTGTCTTTATATTTATCTCCTTTTGTTATATAATTCAAAGAAGCACCAACATAAAGAAAACTTAAAATTTCGTATTCAGCAGCTAAACCTACTTGATAACCCATCTTGTTAGATTTCTTATAGTCTAAACCTATTTCTGTTTTCTCAATAATTTTAGACATCGTAGAACCTACAGTAATGCCGTAATGAAAGCCTTGTGCATTTAGCATTAAAGCACATATTACAAAACAAAATAACAATGAAAGCCTTTTCATAATTTTACATATAACACATAATAACTACAAAAATAATTATTTTTTTTAAAAAACATAGCAAATAGCGTGCAAAAATAATGTTTTTTATGAAAAAAAAATACCCTTGTTTTTTTTAAAGATAAGTGCAACAAAAAAATATGTATATTTTCGTATTTTATTGTATCTTTGCGTTCAATTTAGAAAGTTAGATTTAATGAAGAATATTAGAAACTTTTGTATTATTGCTCATATAGACCACGGAAAAAGTACTTTGTCTGATAGATTATTACAATATACAGGTACTGTAGCTGAGCGTGATTTTCAAAATCAGCTATTAGACAATATGGACTTGGAGAGAGAAAGAGGGATTACTATAAAAAGCCACGCTATTCAAATGGAATATGAACATGAAGGGAAAAGTTATATTTTAAATTTAATTGACACTCCCGGTCATGTTGACTTTTCATATGAAGTAAGTCGTTCCATTGCTGCATGTGAAGGGGCTTTACTGATTGTTGATGCAACACAAGGAATACAAGCTCAAACAATTTCTGTTTTGTATCAGGCAATAGAAAATGATTTAGAGATTATTCCTGTTTTAAATAAAATGGACTTAGAGGCTGCTATGCCAGAAGAAGTTGAAGACCAAATAATTGATTTGATTGGTTGCGCAAGAGAAGATATTATACATGCAAGTGGAAAAACTGGTTATGGAGTTGATAAAATATTAGATGCTGTTATAAATAAAGTTCCTGCTCCCGAAGGCGATGTCAATGCTCCTTTGCAAGCATTAATTTTTGACTCTGTTTTTAATTCCTACAGAGGTATTATTGCATATTTTAGAATTTTTAATGGAAAAATTTCAACTAAAGATTTAGTTAAATTTGTAAATACTGGAAAAGAATACGATGCAGATGAAATAGGTGTTTTAAAACTTGGTTTATCTCCTCGTGAAACTCTGTCTGCTGGCGATGTGGGCTACATTATTTCAGGAATAAAAACTGCTGCCGAAGTAAAAGTTGGCGACACTATTACTCATATCGAACGCCCTTGCGAAAAAGCTATCGAAGGCTTTTCCGAAGTAAAACCTATGCTGTTTGCAGGTATTTATCCTGTTGATGCTGATGATTATGAGGAACTTAGAGCTTCTATAGAAAAACTTCAATTAAATGATGCTTCACTTACATTTACGTTAGAGTCGTCGGCAGCTTTAGGCTTTGGTTTTAGATGTGGCTTCCTTGGCTTGCTTCATATGGAAATTGTGCAAGAAAGGCTTGATAGAGAGTTCAATATGGACGTAATTACAACAGTACCAAACGTTCAATATTTAGCTTATACAACAAAAGGAGAACAGGTAATGGTGTATAATCCTTCTGGAATGCCAAGTCCTACCCATTTAGACTATGTTGAAGAACCTTATATTAAAGGAAGTGTTATTACAAGAGCTGAATATGTTGGTCCAATAATAAAGCTGTGTTTAGATAAACGAGGAACTCTTTTAAATCAAGTGTATCTTGCAACAGATAGGGTAGAGCTAAGTTTTGAACTCCCTTTAGGCGAAATAGTTTTTGACTTTTATGACAAGTTAAAAAGTATTTCAAGAGGTTATGCTTCTTTCGATTATCATCAATCGGGTTATAAAGAGTCGAAATTAGTGAGATTAGATATTTTACTAAATGGCGAAATGGTTGATGCTCTTTCTACTTTAACTCATTTTGATAATGCTCAAGGCTTTGGAAGACGTATGTGCGAAAAATTAAGAGAATTAATCCCTCGCCAACAGTTTGATGTTGCAATTCAAGCAGCTATAGGAAGTAAAATTATTGCACGCGAAACAGTAAAAGCTCTTAGAAAAGACGTTACTGCTAAATGTTATGGTGGCGATATTACTCGTAAAAGAAAATTGCTAGAAAAACAAAAAGCTGGTAAAAAACGAATGCGACAAATTGGTTCTGTAGAAGTGCCACAGTCCGCTTTCCTAGCTGTGCTTAAATTAGATTAAAATATCTTATCTCATATCAATAACTTCTGCGTCAGGATATAAGTTGTTTGAATATTTTATTTCAGCATCTGGAATAGAAGGATTTTCTAAAAACTTTTGAATTTCAATTAAATAACTAACTCCATCTTTACCAACATATCTTGCAGAATATATTTGCTTTTTAGTTTTATCAACTTTTAAGGTAATTTTAGAATATTTTTTATCTTCAATAACTTTTGGATACATGTCTATCTCAACTAAAGGACGATTTGCTTCAAATTTATCACCTATATATTTTACTTTAAATTTGTTTTTGTAATCTTTTAATATAGTCTTTGGATTTGTCATGTCTGCTTGGTTTTCTGAATTGTCAGTAATATTTATCTCTTCAGCGTCTTTTAGGTAAGTCCAATTTGTTTTGCCGTCAGAATATACAATTTGTCCCATAATATCTAACTTATAATATCCTGCTTTATATGCAGCACTTCCTGAATAAGAGTCTCTTTTTTTAGTTTGTAAATTTTCAACAAACATGTTGAAATCAACTTTAAGGCTTGTGTATCTGTCTGCTTTTGCGGCTATTTCATCAAGTAAAGATATTGCAGCTGCATCGTTTTGTGAGAAACTATTAGCATAAAAAAATATTATGCTTAATACTAAAATTGCTTTTTTCATTATTTCAAAATTTTAAATTTACATTATTTATTACTTAAGCTATTCAAATATTGTTCCAAACTATATTCGTCTGGATAAAATACTTGTCTAGCTTTAGAACCTTCATAAGGTCCGACAATTCCTGCTGCTTCTAACTGGTCAATAATTCTACCTGCTCTGTTGTATCCTATACTCATTCTTCGTTGAATAAGTGATGTTGAACCTTGTTGATGTCTTACAACTAATCGTGCAGCTTCTTCAAAAAGTTCATCTCTTTCGTCTGGATTTATTACTCCGCCACCTGCTGAGCCTTCTGCTATTTCTGGTTCTGGAAGTTCAAAAACATTTGGGTAAGCTTGTTGACCGCTTATATGGTCAACTACTAATTCTATTTCTGGAGTATCAACAAATGCACATTGTAGTCTTGTAAGTTTGCCTGTACCTGAGATTAACATGTCTCCTCTACCTATTAATTGATTAGCACCTGTTGAATCTAAAATTGTTTTTGAGTCGTGTCCGTTAGTTACTTTAAAAGCTATACGCGTTGGGAAGTTGGCTTTTATAACTCCTGTGATTACATCTGTAGAAGGACGTTGTGTTGCTACAATTAGGTGAATACCAATAGCTCGTGCTTTTGCTGCAAGTCGAGAAATAGGTGTTTCAACTTGTTTTCCTTCTTGAATTATAATATCTGCAAACTCGTCAATAACAACAACTATATAAGGCATGAATAAATGTCCTTTATTAGGATTTAATTTTCTTGCAATAAATTTGTCGTTATACTCAACAATATTTCTAACTCCTGCTTGTGTTAATAAAGTGTAACGATTATCCATCTCTATACAAAGCGAGTTCATTGCTGGCACGACTTTACTAACATCTGTAATAATTGGGTTTTCTTCTCCTGGCAGTTTAGCAAGATAATGCTTTTCTATTCTTCTATAAACAGAAAGCTCAACCATTTTTGGGTCAACTAAAACAAATTTTAATTGCGATGGATGCTTTTTGTAAAGAAGGGAAGTTATTATAGCATTTATTCCAACAGATTTACCTTGTCCTGTAGCACCAGCAATTAAAAGGTGAGGTGTTTTTGCAAGATTGAAAACAAAGGTTTCGTTAGAAATAGTTTTTCCTATTGCTACAGGTAATTCATAGTTTGATTCTTGGAATTTTACAGATTTAATAACAGAACGCATAGACACAATTTCTGGCTTTGAGTTAGGAACTTCAATTCCTATAGTTCCTTTTCCTGGAATGGGAGCTATGATTCTTATGCCGAGAGCAGCCAAACTTAGTGCAATATCGTCTTCTAGATTTTTAATTTTTGAAATTCTAACCCCTGGTGCAGGAACTATCTCGTATAAGGTTACTGTAGGTCCTATTGTAGCTGTAATTCTCGATATTTCTATTTTGTAATCTCGTAAAGTGCTAACAATTCTATCTTTATTTGCATTTAACTCGTCTCGAGTAACATCAGACTTACCTGTAGGATAATCTTTTAACAATTCAATAGGAGGCATTTTGTAATATTCCAAATCTTTTGTTGGGTCATAGTCTCCAATAAAATCGCTATTTATTTCGTCATCGCTTAGAGCTTCTTCTTCGGTTTGTTCATTTATTGCTAACTGCAAATCTTCTTCTGTAGCAACTTCCTTAGATTTTGATTCATCTTCTTTAAGCTCCAGTTCTTCAATAGATTCTTCTTCATCTTTTTCTTCCTCTTCTTCATTATCAAAATCTACAATATTTGGTACTATTTCTGCATTTTCATCGGTTTCATCGTCTTTGCCAATTTCTTCTAAATCTTGTTTGTAGCTATCACTGTCATCTTCAAGTAAATCATCAGACTTAATTGCTTTTATATCGTTAATTTTTGTTTTGAACCAGCTTAAAGAATTTTTAAATGTATAAATAATTATGATTATGGCTGAAATTACTAAGATGGTATAAGTTCCTATTTTTCCTACTAATGCATTGAGCCATAGATAAATAAAATATCCATGCGAACCACCTACCATAAAATAATTATCTTTAAAAAAAGCAGCAAGTGCAACGCTTAGCCAAATTGTAAAAATTAAACTTACATAAAGAAAACGCCAAACATTTGTTAATTTTATATTTAATAGTCTTAATCCAAAGACTCCAAAAATTAGAACAAAAGAAAAAGATGGCAGTCCAAACCAATTATAAATAAAGTGGTTTGATATTAAAGCTCCAATTTTACCCATCCAGTTTTCTACGCTAAAGTCGGAATTTGTAAAAAGTCCTTTAAATCCAACATTAAGCATGCTCTGGTCGGCTTTCCACGTGAATAGATAAGAGGTAAAAGACAAGCATAAAAGTATTGAAAAGCCAAGTAACAACAAGCCTAGACTTATTTTAAATTTTTCATCTTTGAAAAATTTGATAATGCTGTTGTTTTTCAGTGGCTTCTTTTCTTTTTTTTCTTTTGTTATTTTTGTCTTTTTCGCCATGGCTCAAAATTAAAAAAAATCCCCATATAGAGGATTTTTTTTTAATCTATTTATTTAAACTGAATTGTTAACAAAATTATTTTATTGTCCAAACATGCCACCTAATTCTTCAGGGGTTTTAAGTTCGTAATCATCAGGAATAATAAATAGTCCACCTTTTACTTTGCCAGTTTTGATTTCTTTAGCTGTCATTGTCATTGTAAGACCTTGTTGAGTCATAGAATACTCCATTAGAATTCCTTTAATTCCTTTAAAACCGTTTAAGTCATTTATTTTTTCAGGAACGTTAAATTCGTCAGTGTAATAAATTTCCACTACGTCTTCGTTTGTAGTTACTTCAGCTTTTTTGCATTTGTATCCAGCAATCATTTTTGTTTCGTCAATAAACTTGATTTCAGGATCTTTCATATCTGCTTCACTTAAAGCCTTGTCTATATCTTCTTTTTCTTGCTTCATAGCAATTTTCATTCCCATAGCGTCCATAAGTACAATTACGCCACCTTTGTCAAAGTCAGAAATTGAAGCCATAGAATAAAAAGCTGATACTTGGTCAGTTCTAACTTTATTCCCACTAATGTAAGTAATGATATTGGTAGGCAATTGAGCCTTTGTCATTTCGTCTAATTCTTCTTCAGAATCATAAGTAATGTCATAAGTAACTGTTCCCCTAAAAGGTTTTGCCTTTTTTTGGGAAAAACTAGAAAGGCTTAAACTAACTGCCACTAAAACCAAAAGTAATTTGAATGTTGTTTTCATAGAATATTAATTTTTAATGTTAAGCTTAAAATATTATACAATTATCATACCACAAAGATATAACTAAATTTTTGTAATTAAACATTTTTTTGAAAAAATTATTAAAATATTGTTAAGGGCTTGGGAATAGGCGTTTTATGTTGGTTTGATTCTGGCTTGTGGTGTGCTTTTAGATTTTATTATTTCTTCTTTTCATCAATTGTTGATGAATTAAATCTAACTAATTTCTCCCAATCAATTTCTCCATTGTCTTTACAAAATTCATTAGAGAACTCTCTTGTAAACTTGTTTATCATTTGAGAATATGATTTTATGAAATCATCATTTTTTTGTTTAGCTTTATGTCCCAATGGTTCAATGATTTCGGTATATAGATTTTTATTTCCGGAAATGAACTCCCAAAAACTTTGACCGCAATATTTAAAATAATCCCCTTTATCTGGTTTATTGTCTCGTCCATAACAGCAACCATTAACTGCTATAATATTAAGCTTTGAATTGCTTGTTCTTAATGTCTTTTTTGCTGTCTTGAAGTCTGAAATCATTTTTTTTATTTGAGAACTGTTACCCCAATTTGGACCAGACTTGATATTTACAATATATCGAATTCCGTCCATATCAAATTCAAGGTCAATTCCTTGTATCCCAGATTTTTTACCGCCATATACTTCTTCATTGATGAAGATAGCCAGTCCTTCAAGCCAGTCTCCAAAAATACCTTCTTCACTTGATGAAATGTGAGCATCAACAATTCCGCGAATAATCTCTTCTGCTGTAAGGACATACTTAGCTTTGAATAAATAAGGATTTTTCCTTTTAAGAACTTGCGAAAGTTTAAGATTGTCGAGACTTTGTATGCGCTTTTCGTGGAAAGTGCCAATATTTTCCTCAACGTATTGTGTTACGTTTTTAAGATTTAGTTTTTTCATAATTTGATTTTGGTTCAAATAGGTAAAGTTCAGCTGGTTGTAATTGTTTTCTAACCATTTCATAATATTCTGGCACAATGTCTATTCCGATAGAATTACGTTTCATTCTGTTTGCAACAATTAGAGTTGTGCCTGAACCCATAAACGGATCTAGTACTGTGTCGTTTGGTTTAGTAAAAAGTTTAATAAACCATTCTGGAAGTTCATCTGGAAATGCTGCACTGTGGTTTTTGTTATTACATTCTGTTGCTAAATGTAAAACATTTGTTGGATATGCTTTATCTCTGTCCAACCAGTTTGAAATATTTTTTCCAAATCCGCTACCAACTTTTGAGTTGTCTCTTATTTTGTCGGTTTCAGAAAGGTTTTTAAGTCTGTTCTTTGCCCAATCGCCCATTGGAACCATAACTTCTTCTTGGTACATATTAAATTTTTTGTTCTTGTTAAATTGAAGAAGCCTTTCCCAAGAATCACGAAAACGATTGGGCCACTTGCCGGGATATGAATTTTTTTTGTGCCAAATAAATTCTTCTGTCCATAACCAGCCTTGTTTTCGCATTGCTAAAATTAATTCAATTACATAAATACTACGTTCTCCTGCAACAACTTTTTCCTTTATATTCAATATGAAAGTTCCTGTTGGCTTCAATACTCGTAGTAATTGCTCAGAAATTGGCAAAAACCAGTCAACATACTTATCAGGATGGATTCCACCATAAGTGCTTTTCCTTTGGTCTGCATAAGGTGGTGATGTAACAATCAAATCAACAGAATTGTCAGAAAGCAGTTTTAGTTTTTCCTTGCTATCACCTAAATATATATCTGTCAATATCTCCATCTGTTTTTTTCTTTCTGCAAAGATACAAATTTTATTGCTAAGGTTTTATAATTGTTAATAAATAGTAAATTGTTTGATTATCTTAGCATAACAAAACTCGTTTATTTGCCATGTTTGTTCAAACAAATGATAATGTATTAAGTTTTGTGAAGATTATTATCTAAAAACTTAACAACGATGTTATAACCTTACTTTACCACAACATTCACAATCTTTTTAGGAACAATAATCATTTTTACAATTTGTTTTCCTTCAATCCATCTTTGAGTGTTTTCGTTGCTAAGAACAGCTTCTTCAATTTGTTTATTATCCAAATCAAGTGGCAGTTCTAATGTGAAACGAGTTTTTCCATTAAAAGAAATTGGATATTCAAAACTGTTTTCTACTGTATATGCAGGATTATATGTGGGCCATATTGCTTTTGTAATACTTTCTTTATGACCAAGCAAATTCCACAATTCTTCGGTAATATGTGGTGCATAAGGAGACATTAAAATACAAAGTGGTTCTAAAATTTCTCTCTTATTGCATTTTCCTAAATCGTTAATGCAAATCATTAAAGCACTTACGCCAGTGTTAAATGCAAATTTTTCTATATCGTCATTTAGCTTTTTAATTGTGTTATGAAGAATTTTTAATTCTGCTGCATTTGCTTTGTCATCACTTACAAAAAATTCATCATTATCATTGTGGAATAATCTCCAAAATTTACGAATAAATCTAAATACTCCTTCAATACCATTTGTGTCCCAAGGTTTTGCTTGTTCTATAGGTCCTAAAAACATTTCATACATTCTAAGTGTGTCGGCTCCATATTTTTCAACAAGTTCATCAGGATTTTGAACATTGTGCATGGATTTCGACATTTTTTCTATCTCCCAAGAACAATGATATTTGCCATCTGCTTCTAAAATAAATTCAGCATCTTTAAATTCTGGTTGCCATTTTTTAAAACTTTCAATATCTAAAATATCGTTGTGTACAATGTTAATGTCAACATGCAATCTTTGAGTTTCGTATTGGTCTTTTAAATTATAAGAAACAAATTTATTTGTGCCATTTATTCTGTAAACAAAGTTTGAACGTCCTTGTATCATTCCTTGGTTTATCAGCTTTTTAAATGGCTCTTTATTAGGCACTAATCCAAGATCGTACAAAAACATATTCCAAAAACGCGAATATAATAAATGCCCTGTAGCGTGTTCTCTACCGCCAATGTATAAATCAACATTTTGCCAATAGTTAACTGCTTCTTCCGACACTAATTCATTGTCATTATTTGGGTCCATATATCTTAAATAATAAGCTGATGAACCTGCAAATCCTGGCATAGTTGATGTTTCAAGTTTGTGTCCATCAGCGGTTTGCCAATTTTTCGCTCTTGCTAATGGTGGTTCCCCATCGTCTGTTGGTAAATATTTATCAATATCGGGTAGCTCAAGCGGAAGTTCGTCTATGCTCATTGTTTTAGGAATTCCGTTTTTATAATAAATTGGAAATGGCTCTCCCCAATATCTTTGACGGCTAAAAATAGCATCTCTAAGTCTGTAATTAATTTTTGCTTCTCCAAGACCTAGTTCTGAAATTTTTGAATTCATTTTACTAATAGCTTCTTTGACTTCTAAGCCATTTATAAAATCTGAATTAATTAATATTCCGTCTTTTGAGTCGTATGATTCTGTCCATTCGCTTGTTGGAATAATTTTTTCGTTTGGATTTTTTATTACTTGAGTAATATTAAGATTAAAATGTTTAGCAAAAGCAAAATCTCGTGAGTCGTGAGCAGGAACCGCCATAATAGCACCTGTTCCATATCCAATCAACACATAATCAGCGATATAAATTGGAATTTCTTGCTTTGTAAATGGATTTATAGCATAAGAACCTGTAAATTGACCAGACACTTTTTTTTCTGTCATTCTTTCAACTTCAGAACGATTTTTTGCCCAATTTATATATTCTTCAACTTTTGCTTTGTGTTCAGCACTTGTTAATTCAGAACAAAGTTCGTGTTCTGGTGCTAAAACCATAAAGCTAACTCCAAAAATTGTGTCGGGACGAGTAGTAAAAATTTCAATTTTTTTATCCGAATTTTTAATATCGAAAAACATTTGCGCTCCTTCGCTTCGTCCAATCCAGTTTGTTTGAATATCTTTAACAGGTTCGGGCCAATCAATAGTTTGTAAGCCTTCCAATAATCTGTCGGCATAAGCAGTAATTCTTAGCGACCATTGTTTCATTTTTTTCTTTTCAACAGGAAAACCACCTCTAACAGAAAGACCATCAGTAACTTCGTCGTTAGCCAATACTGTTTTTAATTTTGGACACCAATTCACTGTTGTGTCGGCAAGGAATAGAAGTCTATATTTCATTAAAACTTCTTCTTTCTCTTCTTTCGACATTGTATTCCATTGCTCAGCAGTAAAGTCTTCGTGTTCGTCGCAATATGCGTTTACAGCCTTTGAACCTTGTGTTGCAAAAATTTCTGTCAAATGTTTTATAGAATTTGCTTTATTAAGTTTAGTGTCATAGTAATGTTCAAAAAGTTGAACTACAGTCCATTGAGTCCATTTGTAGTATTTTGGGTCGCTAGTTCTAACTTCTCTATCCCAATCGTATGAAAAACCGAGATTGTCTAATTGTTCGCGATAGCGTTTAATATTTTTTTCAGTAGTTATTGCAGGATGCGTGCCTGTTTGAATAGCATATTGCTCGGCTGGTAAACCAAAAGAGTCGTATCCCATTGGATGTAAAACATTATATCCTTTTAATTTTTTATATCTGGAATAAATATCTGAAGCTATATATCCTAAAGGATGTCCAACATGTAAGCCCGAACCAGAAGGATAAGGGAACATGTCAAGTACATAGTATTTAGGTTTTTTATTGTCGATTTCAACTTTATAAGTTTTGTTTTCTTTCCAGTAAGCCTGCCACTTTTTTTCTATTTCTTTGAAATTATATTCCATAACCAATAAAATTTTGTGCGAAATTAAAACTTTTTATGTATAAAAGCTTCTAAATCTTCAAAAAAACCAATTAGAATAAGTTTAGGATTTAATTATTATTTATAACTTTGCAGTAAATTGTAATAAATATGAAGAAATCCGTAATTTTAATTTCGTTTTTATCAATAGTATTATATTCTTGTAACACAGGTTCTTATAAAACTGTAGCCTATGCTCATGGTTTAGCTGGCGATATTATTGTAGTAATGAATAATCAAGCTTGGGATACAGAAGCTGGCGATAGTTTAAGAAAAGTATTTCATGAGTATGTTGTTGGTGTTCCAATGGAAGAACATATGTTTGATTTGCATCAAATACCTAGAGAACAATTTATAAAAGGGAATAAACTTCATAGAAATGTAATTTATCAAGAAATAAATTCTTCTGTTGAGCAAGCAAGTATTAAAATTACTAGGAATAAATACGCAATGAAACAGGTTTTTGTAGAAATTGCTGCACCCAACCAACATGAGTTTGCTAAAATAGTTTCACAAAATAAGAAAAAACTTGTTGATACATTTTTAGAAGCTGATAAAGCTAGATGGATTGAGACTTTAACAAAATATACCAATAAAAAAGCAAGTAAAAAAGTGCAAGAAAGGTTTAATATTTTTCTACGTGTTCCTTCATATTTTAATATTGATGAGGACAGAGATGGATTTATGTGGATTAGTAAGGAAGCAAAAAATTATAGTATGAATATTTTGGTTTATTCTTGGGAAAAGGCAGACACAAGTGCTTTAAACGCTGAATATTTAATTGCTATGAGAAATTTAATTCTAAAAAACAATATTCCTGGCGAAAAACCTAATTCTTATGTGACAACAGAAACAAAATATGACTATCCGCAATTTTCTTTACTTATGCATAATTCTATGCAAACAGGTAAGTTAAGAGGCTTGTGGCGAGTGCATGGCGATTTTATGGGAGGTCCTTTTGTGAGCTTTACAAAAATTGATGAACCAAGAAATAGATTAGTAACAGTAGAAGGTTTTGTTTATAGACCTAATCAAGAGGTAAGAGACCTTATTAGAGAGTTGGAGTGGACTTGTTCTACTTTTGATATAACTTTTTAATTTATCATATTTTGTAAAAATGTAAAATAATAATACTTTTGTAAAAAATTAAATAAGAAAAATATGAATTTGAATAAAGTAATGTTAATCGGTCGTTTGGGTAAAAAACCAGAAGTAAATTATATTCAACCAGATTTACCTGTAGCAAAATTTTCGTTAGCAACAAGTGAATATTATAAAGATAAAACAGGAAATAGAATAGAAAACACCGAGTGGCATAATATTGTTGCTTGGCGTGGAAATGCAAAGTTTGCCGAAAATTATTTAAACAAAGGCATGCTAGTTTATATTGAAGGAAAACTTCAGACAAGAAGATGGGAATCTCAAGAAGGAACTGCACGCTATGTTACAGAGATTGTTGTTGATATCCTTAGAGTTTTAGAAAGACGCGAGAATAGAGAATATAACCAAAATCCTCAAACTCAAAATACAGACGCAAATAAAACTAGTTACGAAGATTCAAATTCTAAAAATACTTTTAGCGAAAGTTCAAGACAAGAAAGTCAAGATTTTATACCTGATGATGATGTTTTTGGTAGTGATGATTTAGGAAATGACGACTTGCCATTTTAATTAATTATAATTATACAACTTTGGACTCTGAACCGTTTATAAATTCCATTATTTTACTTAATGCTACTTTTGATACAAAAGTTGTTGTAATAGAAGCAATTGCAATAGTAATTTTATTATTTTGCTCGGGAATGATTTCTGCAAGCGAAGTGGCATTTTTTAGTTTATCAGCAAAAGATTTACATAAATTAAAAAAATCTTCACCCAAATCATTTTCGAGAATAGTTAGACAATTAGAAAAACCAAATTGGTTGCTGTCAACAATTCTTATTGCCAATAATTTTGTAAATATTTCAATTATCATTCTTTCAACCTATTTAACTCAGTTTTTGTTTACAGGAATGGATACAAATAGTGTTGTTTATATTTTATTGCAATTAGTATTAGTAACGTTTTTAATTTTATTGTTTGGTGAAATAATGCCAAAAATTTTAGCAGCAAAAGTCCCTATAAAAGCAGCAAAAGCAATGAGCCTGCCTTTATTAATAATAGGTGTTATTTTTTATCCAATAAGTTATCTTTTAATTAAATCAACTAATTTTATAAATAAGAGGTTAGAAAAAAGACATAAAAATAAAATCAGTATTGAAGAGCTTTCTCACGTTATAGAATTGGCAGGCGAGGACTTGAAAGAAGATAAAGAAATGCTTGAAGGAATAGTTAATTCTATTAATTTAAGTGCTAAAGAAATTATGACATCGCGTATTGATGTTTTTGCCTTGGATTATAATTTAACTTTTTCTGAAGTTGTTGAGGGAATAGTAAATTCTGGATTTTCGAGAATACCAGTTTATGTCGAAAATTTAGATAATATTAAAGGTGTGCTTTACATCAAAGACGTGTTGCCTTATATTTATTTGCAAAATAAAGATGAGTTTAAATGGCAAAAACTTATAAAACCTCATTTTATAGTTCCAGAATCTAAAAATATTAATGATTTATTGAAAAATTTTCAAGATAAAAAACTTCATATAGCAATAGTAGTTGACGAATATGGAGGTGTGAGTGGTTTGGTAACTTTAGAAGATGTGCTTGAAGAATTTGTTGGAGAAATTACTGACGAGTCTGACGAAGATGAAGAAACTTTATTTGAAAAAATAGATGATAAAACTTATGTGTTTGATGCTAAAATTAGTTTAGTTGACTTTTGTAAAATTATTGATGTAGATTATTCCATTTTTAATGAAATTAAAGGCGATTCGGATAGCTTGGCAGGTTTGATTTTAGAGGTAAATGGAGAAATTCCTAAACAAAATAAAGTTTTAGAAATAGCAGGATTTTTATTTACTATTATAGATTCGGATAAAAGAAAAATTATTAAAATAAAAACTAAACTTCCTGATGAGGTTATATAAAATTCATATTCTTTTTATTCTAATAGCTTTTATTTTTATTTCATGTAAAGATAAAAACACTATTCCTAAACCTAGAGCATATTTTAGAATAGATTTTCCTGAAAAAGCATATAAACAGTATGATGACGATTGCCCTTTTAAATTTGAAATTCCTGTTTATTCATTTTTAATAAAAAATAAGGAAGAAAATTGTTGGTTGGATATATATTTCCCAAAAAATAGAGCAACTGTTTACATGACCTACAAGGAATTAGATGGTAATTTACGTCAATATCTTGATGACCAGCATGAATTTGTTTACAAGCATGTAGTAAAAGCCGATGCAATTGAAGAAACTGAATTTGTAAACTATGATGATAAGGTTTATGGTATGCTCTATAATATTAAAGGCAACACAGCTTCTTCGGTTCAATTTTATTTAACAGATAGTGTTAATCATTTTTTGAGAGGAGCTTTATATTTCGATGTAAGACCGAATAAAGACTCATTAGCTCCAGTTATCAATTTTATCAGAGGTGATATAGAGCATTTTATGGAAAGTTTTAGTTGGAAATAAAATGTATATATTAAAAAATTTTGTTCAAGGTAAAGCTATTTCTGGCATAAAAGAAATTTCAAAAGATTTAAAATATTTATATTCTTATTGCGACCTTACAGATGTTGATAATATGCTTTTAATGCAGTCTGGTTCTCTGGCAAGGCGTTTAGAAATTTTAAATACTCGAGCTTTGATAAAAGATTGTGGTTTAAAATTAAGCATAACTTATAAAAACCGAAAACCAATAGTAGAAAATGGTTTTGTAAGCATCTCACATTCAGATAGTTTGGTAGCTTTTGTTTGGAATCCTGATTTTGAAATTTCTATTGATATTGAAGAAATTGGCGAAAGAATTACACGAATTGCAAGAAGAGCTTTTTCAGAAAATGAATTAAAATTTGCAAACGAGGATATAGTAAAGTTAAATTTGTTGTGGAATGTAAAAGAATGTGTTTACAAACAAGCAGGTATAAAAGGTTTGGAGTTTAAAACACAAATCCATGTTTTTCCATTTGATAGTATTGAAAGCATTGAAGCAGAGCTAATTACTACAGAAGGGAAACGGAATTTTTTATTTCATGGCAAAATTTTAAAAGAGCATAGCTTGGTGTATGGTAGTGAAAAAGTTTAAACTTTTAGCAAAATTTAATCAAAAATCCTCTTTTAACACTTCAACTACGTTCAGTGCATCGCTTTCAACTTTCAACTTTTAACTTTCAACTGACTTAAGATATATATTCTCTCCATTTGTTTATGCAATTTTGCATATCTTCGGGCAGGTCGGAATCAAAGCAAACTTCTTTTCCTGTTGAGGGATGGATAAATCCTAATGTTTTTGCGTGCAGGGCTTGGCGTGGGCATATTTTAAAGCAATTCTCTACAAATTGTTTGTATTTGCTAAAAGTTGTTCCTTTTAAGATTTTGTCTCCACCATATTCCCAGTCGTTGAACAAAGGGTGTCCTATGCTTTTAAAATGCACCCTAATTTGATGAGTTCGCCCAGTTTCGAGTTGACATTCAACTAAGTTTACATAATCAAATCTTTCTAAAACTTTATAGTGAGTAATTGCTTCTTTGCCGTATTCGCCATCTGGGAAAACATCCATTATTTTTCTATTTTTCAAATTTCGTCCCACATGTCCAGTAATAGTGCCTTCATCATTTGCTAAATTTCCCCAAACTAATGCTTGATATTTTCGTTTTGTTGTGTGGTCAAAAAATTGTTTAGCAATTTTATTCATGGCTAGTTCATTTTTTGCAACTACAAGCAAACCAGATGTGTCTTTATCTATTCTATGTAAAAGTCCGGGACGAATTTCATTTCCAGGAGTAGAAGGTAATTGTTGAAATTTGAACATTAGAGCATTCATAAGAGTGCCTTCATAATGTCCATAACTTGGATGCACAACCATTCCGGGTTTTTTGTTTACAATTACAAAATCGTCATCTTCATATACTATATTAATAGGTATATCTTGAGCTATTAGTTCAGTTTCGGTTTTAGGGAAAGAAAGAACTATGCTGATAATGTCGCCGGGTTTTACCTTATATGAATTTTTACTTGGTTTGCCGTTTACTAAAATATTTCCAGCTTCGGCAGCATTTTGAATACGGTTTCGCGATGTGGATGCCAATCTGCAAACGAGATATTTGTCCAAACGCATTAATTTTTGTCCTGGCTCTATAACTAACCTGTGATGCTCAAAAAGCTCCTCGGACTGTTCAAATTCTTCTTCATTAACTTGTGGTTCGATATGTTCTTTGTCCATTTTTAACGGGCTATGAGCAGTTTTTGTGTTTTATAATTTGCTAAGTTAGAATTTAATTTTACTATATACATTCCTGAACTTAAAGCAGAAATGTCAATTTGACTTTTTACTTTAGATGATAATATTAGTTTTCCAGTAAAATCATAAATTTGAACTATGTCGTTATCAGAAAAAGATTCAATATTTATAAATTCATTAGCAGGGTTAGGATATATTTGAAACTCAACAAAATTATTAACAAGCAAATTAGATTGTTGTTTTATTTCATATTCAAAAACTGGTCTTACCATTAAAGCTCCAAAAGTTGAAGAGTTTTCCCAAATTCCACCAGTATTATAAAACAAGTGTTGGCTTGCGTCATTATGAATATCGAAACCGCAATTAAGCATATCGTCACTAGTCTTTGTCCAACCCACATAAAAAGTATCATTAATTTCTAAGACTGTATCTAGTGAATAATAAACAAAACCATTTATTTCATCGCTATATTCTGGTAATACGCCAAGTTTTTGAAAAATTGTATCTCCAGGAACTCCGCCATTGTCTTCCCAAACATTTAAGAAGAAGTATTTTTTATTTCCTTCGTTTAAAACTTTATTAAAATAAATATATACTCCATATAACTTTCCGCTTGTTATAGGTTTGAATTGATATGCTAAACTTGCGTATTTGGTATTTTGTCCAGATATTCCATATCCTTTTTCGGCTGAGCCATCATCATAAGCATAATAATTTTCAAATTTTTGATAATATCTGATTGTATCATTCCAACGATATCTAAATCTTTCTTCGGAGTCGTCAGTTGTAATATAACCTTTAAGTAAAAATCTAGCAGAGTCTTCAGAGTTGGAATTGAAAATATATGGAATTCGTCGGCTATAACTTATTGTTTCAAAGGCTTGTATATTTTCGTTATCGTCGTTCATTGAAAAGCCAGAATTATTTCCATATAAATCAATAATTTCGATTTGTCTATTGATTGCAAAAATATCTGGACCTGTATTTTTATAAACCCATGTTAGTGTGTCGTTTACTAAGCCAGAATGGTTTGCCTTATAGTGTTCCCATGGAACCGCTTCAAATCCATTAAGCATTGAGCTAAAATTTTTAATAAAAGCAACATCATTTGCTATTGTATCTTTATACGTTCTTGCAGTATCAAGCATTACAAAATCTATATTCCAATGGTCGCAGTTACTAATCCAACTAGGTTCGTAGTTTGACGATATACTTGCATAATTTAAAAATCTAAATTGAAAACCTTTAACGAGTAGGAGAGTGTCTGTTATTGGAATTAAAACATTTTTAAATTCATTCATTACGTTTCCGCCTGCGACATGCCATACACTTCTCCAAGGAGAGTCAGGAGTTTTAAATTGCACAACAAGCGAATCTCCTGTTTCTGGTTTATTTCCATTTCCACCTGCTTGGTAGAAAAAACTAAAATACACAGAATCTCCTGGACTTACAGCAAGATTAATAGGTTTTGAAGTTAAATAATCAGCTATTGCAGAACTTAGAGAAGGTAAGTGAGTATATATATTGCCAAATTCGTCTGCAGCATCAAGAGTTGCAGTCATGTAGGTCATTGGGTTTATAGCATATGTATTATTTATGAAGGCATATTTGTCTAACCATTTTGTGGAGTCGGGATAAACATAAGAAGCTGAAAAATCATCAAAAAATGGAAGTTCTAAAGTGTCGGTAATTGTTTCATTTTTTAGACTTATTTTATCGAAATAATTGCGACTATATTGTTGTAAAAACATATTTCCATAGTCAACTGTATATTCTTGAGCAATAGAAATTACAGAAATTAGAATTGAAAAATATAAAAAACTTAATCTCTTCATAAGTAATGTTTATTCATCAGTATTTTCATTTTCTTCCTCACTTAGCCTAGCGTTTATTTCATCTATAGCCTCGTCAATTACAGATTGGTCATTTGTTAACCAAATATCAACACTATAACCTAAATTTACTTTATTTATTGTGCTAGCTCTAGGCGATTGTCGATAAATTTTTGCATTTGTAGAGTCTTTGGAGCTTCTAACAGTATTATCATAAACAACAGCTCCAATGTTAAGATATAAATCTAATAAAGCAGTAGATGCTTCTTTTTTGGTTAAACCAATTACAGATGGAATATTTGTTGTTTTGTCGCTAAGTCCTAAGCCAACTACCAAGTCAATTGTCGAGCCTTTTTTTATTTTCGTGCCAGGTTCTATATCTTGTCCTCTATATAATTGTCTAATTACAACATTTACAGAAATATCAGGAACATATTTTAAATTTCCTACTTTTAATCCATAATTTTCCGCCATTGAGTTCACCATTTTTATAGACATCCCAACAAATTGAGGCATGGATATTTGTTCAGTTTCCATGGAGTTTATTTTCACATAAATTTTACGTCCACTTTTCACTAGAGAACCAGCTTTTGGATTTTGTTCTGTTATTGCTCCTTTTGGAAATTTGTTGTCAAAAACTGTATCAACAATAACATATTGAAATCCATTTCCTTCAATGCTAGCCAAAGCTTTGTTAGCTTGCTCGCCAACAAACTCAGGTACTGTAACTGATTTGCCATGTTTAGTATATGTTTTTAAAGAAAAATTTACTATTATTACAATAATAATAACAAGAGCAATAGCAGCCAATATATTAAAAATAAATAATTTACTTTTTAAAAAATTTAAAAATTTATTTTTGCTTTTAGCTTTTTTCATACAAAAGATTTTAGGTTGTAAAAATATTAAAAATCTATGAATACACAATACAAATATATGATAGATTTTTTTAAAACTTATTTCTTTGTACTAAAAGTTTAAAGCAGAGTTTTCTTTTTAATATCTTTTAATAAATCACAGTAACAGTTCCTGTTAGAGGATCTAAATTGTTGTTAAGGTCAATAACGTATAGATAAGTTCCTGCAGGAACTAGCTTTCCATTAAATGTGCCATCCCAAAATTCGTCGCCAGATCTAGCTTGATAAAGTTTTTGTCCCCATCTATTGAATACAAAAATAATTGCATCTTTGTACATTTCGATAAACTCAATTTGCCAAGTGTCGTTTATTCCATCTCCATTTGGTGTAAATGCGTCTGGAATTTTTAAACATAAACTAGGACTTTCTGTAAGCAAGATATATAAAGTTTTACTACAAGTGTTGTCATCTGTAACAGTAACATAATACTGTCCAGCTCCTAAATTATTGACAATATTTGTTGTATCATTTGTGTTCCATAAAATTTTATATGGTGAATTTCCACCAACAATTTGGATACCTACTAAACCATTTTTAGCTCCCTTGCATGTTACAGGATTTGCTTCGGGATATAATATCATTTCACTAGGTTCAGTAACTGAAAAATATGCTTCTTTTTTGCAATTATTTGCATCAAAAACTTGCAAAAAGTAATCTCCTGCATGTAATGAGACTATTGTAGATCCAGTACCGATAGTAGCATTATACTGATGCCAAAAATAATTATATGGGGCTGTACCTCCTGAGGCTTCTGCAATTGCGCTTCCATCAAATCTGCCATAACAAGTGAGATTTTTAACTTGTAAATCAACACTTACAGATCTTTCAGGTTCTTCAATGATAACAAAGTCGGATGCAACACATCCTTTTAAATCTGTTACATGAACGACATATGTGTCGGCTTTCAATGATGAAATATGACTAGACGTAGGTCCATGATCCCATTGATAAGTATATGGGAATACACCTCCGGCAACATTTACTGTTACTGCTCCTGATTGTTCACCACGACACATTACATTTGTTTTCTCAAAAGATATTGTTATTTTTTCAGGTTGTTGTAAGTCATAAGAGACAGAACCAGAACAACCATATTTGTCGGTAATAGTTACAGTATAAATACCTGCTCCGACATTACTCAATTCTTGGGAAGTTTGACCAGCAACTGACCATTGATAAGTGAATGGACTAGTTCCGATTTCCATATTAGCTTGTAAAATACCTGTTGTGTATCCATTGCATGTTATGCCTTGTATTTCTGTAATTGATGCTTCTGCGTTACCAAAGAAATCAACATTAGCGTTAATTATTTTTGTACAACCATTAGCATCGGTAATAGTCGCGGTGTAATTACCTGGATGAAGTCCTGTGATATGTTCTTCGGTATGTCCTTCTGTCCATTCTACAATATATCCTCCTGCTCCGCCAGAAATATTTAGTATTAATTCTCCATCAAGCTCTCCACATTCGGTTGCTACACCACTAACTGTTGCTTGTATCTCATCGGGATTATTTAAAGTTCTACAAACTTCTAGGCTACAGCCGGCAGCGTCAGTAACAGTTACGCAATATTGGTTTCCACCAATTAAATTTTGTGCAATATTACCAGTTGCACCTGTACTTGTACTCCACGAATAAGTGTAGTTAGGTGTCCCATTAGTAACAGTTATGTCTATCCATCCATTTGCATCGTTATAACACAAAGGATCAACAGTTGTTACATCAACTTCGAGACCTGGATTGACAATAATTTCATGATTAATAGCTGTTTTACAATTGTGTTCGTTAGTTACTGTTAGCGAATAAGTTCCAGCATCATCTAATGTACAGTTTGTAATGACTATATTCTCATCTGTAGATGTAAATGAATTTGGTCCTGTCCATTCATAAGTCGCGTTATTTACACTAGTAGCATTAATTTCTATATCTTGACCAGTACAATGTGGGATATTGCTAGTAACTGTAACTGCTTGCACAGGATAAACAATAACATCAACAGAGTCTATTGCTTGACAACCGTATTCATCTTCAACACCAACATAATATCTTCCACTCATCGAAGGTGTTGAAGCAGGTCTGCTAGGATTTTGCACATGAGAACTATAGCCGTTAGGTCCTGACCATTGATATGAAATTGCAGGATTTTCGGTAGTTACAGTCAAGTCAAGGGTCTCGCCTTGACAAATAGGACTATTGCTTGAAGCCTGTGGATTTAATGGAGGAGTGCCTGCCATGATAATGGTTTCAATATATTCACAAATTCCTTCTGAATCTGTAATTGTTATAGTATATTCACCGTAACACAATCCAGAAATGTTTGCAGTATTAGCAATAAATCCATCTGGGCCACTCCAATTTATTGTATATGGAGGAGTGCCACCACCAATGTTTGTAGTTTCAATTTCTCCATCACAACCGCCGCCTATACAGCTAATAGGATGTGTAATATTTACATCAGCTGAAATGCCGATAATAGTAAAAGGTAAATTAACAGCGTTGTTAACATTTTCACATTTATCCTCTACACTTCCTGGTAAAATAGAAAGTACGTAATCTCCACTATGAGATAAATAGTCATCAAGTTCTAAAGTCCATACATCATCATACCAAGTACCGGCATAAGTATTTGAAGAAGCAGCGGCGCAAACTATGCTATGAGTACTACCGACATCGTAAGTTCCATTAGGTCCTGTTAATACAAAATCTTCGGGCTGAACGCTAGAACACCAAACTGCTTCTGTAAACTGTATAGTTAAAGATGAGCTACCGCAATAAGGTTGATAAACTAAACTTTCTAGCTCTGGGGGAGAATTATCCACCATTGTTGCTGTGCTTGCACCAAAATTTATTGTATAACCATCTTGTGTAGAACTAAAATTAGATACATTTAAAACATAGGTTTCCCCAGGTGAAACACTTAAGGCAGAGTTCCAATTAGAACAATTATTAGGTCCTTCACAACTAGATGATCCGCTACCCATTCCTGTATTGCCATCTTCTCCACAATAATTACAAACTACAGGAGGGTGATTGTACCAGTCAATTAAATCAAAACAATCTACTCCATTATTCAAACTATAAACAGCCCAATCGTAATCATCACTACTATTATAAGGAGTTATTGTAAAAGCTAATTCGCCACTAGTTTGAGCAGTAAAAGTGTACCACACATTGTTTTTTTCGCCTGTAACTAAACAATTAGGACAATTATGCGTAGAAACAGCCATTCCTTGGTGTTCGTTAAAGTTAAATAAATCATAATAGTGTCCTGTACCTACATAAGATTGTGGATGATTAGAGACACTTGCGCATAATGGTCTAGCACCTAAACAATCTTGTTCGGTTGGTGTGGGTAGTTTTTTATAAGCAACAGTTCCTAATGCAGTTCCATCAGTTGAACAATAAAAGTTATAAAATCCAACGGAATAAGTTCCGCTTGTAGGACAAACCCAAACCAATTCCGAACCATAACCACAATGGTCGTCATTTGATTGATAAGTTAAAGAGCCATCAGCATTATGTAAATCAATCATTGGGTCGTTGGTATAAGAACCTCCACCTTGACAAAATGAGAAAATAATAACTTCGTTAGTAGCAAGTGAAAAAGTATATCTGTCTCCTGCTTGAACTCCTGATATTGTTTGCCAATTATCTGTTGGGGTTAAATTTCCTGCTAGAGTACTTCCAGAACAAGCAAAACTATAATTAAATAAAGCTGTCGAAAATATCAGACATGCTGACAAGATAATTTTATGTAATTTTTTGTTCATAACTACCAATTTTGACATTATTACTTAATTATATATTTCTTGGGTTCTGCCAATAAGCGTTTTTGCTTTTCTGGCGTATAATTGTTAAACTCATCTTTAGAAATAACAATAGGAAATTTTGCAGTTCCATTTTGTATTTCTTTTTTATATTTTTTTTGATTATTCATTACCCATTTCTCTTTAGCAATAGCATAATTTTCTGCATCTTTTATTTTGTCGCCTGTGGTTTTATAGGGATCGAAATTTTTAGAAGCTCTTTTGTAAGGAGATGCAAAAGCTTGTTGTCCTTTAGAATTTTTTATTTCTCCATTTACTGAAATTGTCGAAAAATCATAATCATATCCCTTGGCTAGCAAGAATTCTCTAATATATTCTGGACCTATTTCAATTGATAAATAAAGTTGACAACGAGTTTTAAATTCGACACTTGTGAAAATACGTCCGCTTTTAATAGCAGGATCTTTCAACATATCGTTTAACAGAGCTTGTCTCTCATCTTCATCTTCGCCTAAACCACTAATATGAAAATACACAGTTTTCCCTTCATTTGTAAACTTTGCTTCTGTAAATTCCATATTTTGTTGAGAATAACCAACCAAGACTATTAGAAGTAAAACTAAACAAACAATTACTTTTGTTCTCATAACTTTTCAGTTTATTAAATAAATTAATTTTAAATTGTTCAACCCCAACACAAAGCCTATACTATGCAAACATAACAATTATTTTTTAATATTACTATAATTTAACGATTTTTTTACAAAAAGGTTGCTAATTTGTAATTTAATTTAATAAATCATCACTAATTCGATTCACTTCTAAATTGAGATGTAGAAGATATAAGAAAATCTGATTTTAATTTAATCTTTATTTCCTGAAAAAATTTGTTCAAAAGAATAGTCTTCTTGTAATTGAAACAAATACACATTGGAGTTGGAGTAGGATTGTGCGGAATATTGAGGTCTTGAAACAAAAACTTGTTTCCCACTAAGTCCTTTATGTACATTTTCATTTGCTACCATTCTCGTTAAATTATTTCCATATTTTAAGTAATTTTTTATCCAAAAATTGATTGCATCATAAGCTAGGAACGAATTTTCATCAGGTTCTGCTAAGAAAATATTACGATAACTTTCTACAAAAGTTTTAGTTTCTTCATCAGTATAGTCAATGTTTATGCCTGAAAAATAAGTAAATTTAGAATTTAAATAATACTTTGGATCAATAGTTTCGTAATCTAAAATAGTAGGGTCACCGATTAAAGTAATGTCATAATCTTTTAGTGGGAATAAGCTCAAAAAGATTTTTGTGCAAGAAACCTCGTTTTGAAAAGGTAAAATAAAAACATTTTCTTGTGTTTTTGAAACGAAATCTGTTAAATTAAGTAGCTTTCCACCACTATATTTAATGATTTTAACATTTGTAGAGTTACCTAGTTTTGAAACTATTGCATCATAATGATCAGTTGCTAGTTTTATTTGCTCTGCTGTCGTACCTTGAATTATCAAATACAAATTATCTTTATTTTCCGCAGCATATGTAGCAATGCAATCTATTACAGCTTCGGTTGTGGGTCTGATAAGTATATTTTTGTTGTTATTAATTACAACATCACTTTGATTTACAAAAGGCAATAAGATATACGGCTTAGTGTCATAAAGGTTTGTATTTAAATAATCAATCTGTGATTTAAACGCAGGACCAACAATTATGTCTGTTGATTTTAGTTTTCCTTCTTTTAATAAATTTGCAATTACGGTATTATCTTTTCCTATATCATAAACATTTACTGTGATATCAACATTGTTGTTTTCAAACTTTTCTAAGGCAAGCAAAATTCCAGAATAAAAAGAAAGTATTGTTTCAGTAATTAAATATAGTCTTTGTTCTTTTTTTCCAGCCTCTTGTCTGTATAAGTTATTCAAATTTGCATCAACTTCAAAAGGTAGCAAAATCGAAATTTCTATTTTATTTTCAAAAGAATACCAGTTCTCATCATTTTCAAAATCAATGTTTAATAAATCATCAATATTACTATCATCATTATCATTAGTGTTGTTTAGAAAATTATTTTCATTTATTTGTTCATTTTTATTATTTTCATTTTTATTTGTTTGTTCATTTTTTTTAGGAATTTTTAAAACATTTCCCACCAAAAGTCTATTATTATCAATTTCAGGATTTAAATTTATTAATTCTTCTTTTGTAATATTATATATTCGTGATATACCATATATAGTTTCGCCTTTTTCTATTAAGTGATAAATAAAATTAACAGTATCTTTATCTTTATCTGTTTCTTGAATTTTTGTGTCAATTAAATTATATGGAAACATTATCTCTTGTCCGACTTTCAATGCACTTCCTTGTTTTATATATGGATTAATAGTGTAAAAATCAACTTCGCTTATTCCATATTTTCTGCATAATGAGTATAAGGTGTCGCCAGGTTTTACCGTATAAATAATATGTTTTCCGTCTGCCGAAAATTCATTAAGTACAGGTATTTGTAAAGTTTGTCCTATTTTAATATTTGTGCCTTGTAAGTCAGGGTTCGCTTTATAAAGTTGTTCTTCACTTACGCCATAAGCTTTACAAATAGAATAAATGGTGTTCCCTTCGGCTACAGTGTGAATATAAAATTTTTCATTATTGATTATTGTTTTTTCAGTAGATATTTCAATCTCAGTTTGTGCTGACAAAACATTTGTGAATAAAAAAGAAATTACAATAAACGACAAAAAAATATTTTTCATAATACAAATTTTGACACAACAAAATTACAAAATATTTTTATAAAACAAAGCAGTATCTGATAAAAGAAATTTTAATATTTAATACTAACTATTTATTATTTAAGACAAAATTTAGGACAAAATTATTCAAGTTGTCTTAAAAGTGTTCAATTCTAAGCCAAAACTAAGCTAGTAGTTGAACACTTATAAGACAAAATAATTTTTTATTCTTTTACAGGAATATTTTTTAGAGTTTCAACCATATAGTTCCAAAACTTTTCAACAGAAGAAATTAATATTCTTTCGTCTGGAGAATGTGGATAGCGTATTGTAGGACCAAAAGAAATCATATCCCAATTTGGATAAGCTGCACCTAATATTCCACACTCTAAACCAGCGTGAATAGCTTTTATTTCTGGAGTTTTGTTGTATAATTTTTCATAAGTTTTAAGCATAGTTTTTAAAATTGGAGACTCCATATTTGGTTTCCAGCCAGGATAAGCACCTTCGTATGCAACTTCAGCACCTATTAAGTTAAATAAGCCTCCAATTTTGTACATAACGCCTTCTTTTGCAGTGTCAACCGAACTTCTAACCAAGCAATGTACAGCAAATTTTCCATTTATACATTTTACTATTGCCAAATTATTTGATGTTTCAACCAAGCCTGGCATAGCATCGCTCATTCTTTGAACGCCGTGAGGACATGCATAAACTGCTTTGCAAATCTTGTGCATTTCATCGTTAGCCATAATTTTTGCTGGAGCATCAGTTTTTTCAACTTTCATTTGCAAGTCTGGTTCAGATTTAGAAAACTCTTGTTTAAAAGTTTTCTCAAATTTAGCGACTTCGCTTTCAAACTTAGTAGCTTCTTTTTCAGCAATTGCAACAATTGCAAACGACTCACGAGGAATAGCATTTCTTAAACTTCCACCATTAATTTCTGCAATTTTTAAATCGTAAAAATGTGTAGCATAAGTCAAGAAACGGAATAATATTTTGTTTGAGTTTGCTCTACCAATATTAATGTCCATTCCACTATGTCCACCTTTTAGTCCTGTTACAGAAAGTTTGTAAGCAACAAAACCTTTTGGCATGTCAACTTCTGGATAATTCATAGTTACGTTAACATCAACACCTCCAGCACAACCAACATAAAGTTCGCCTTCGTCTTCTGAATCTAAATTCAATAAAATATCACCTTTCAAAAGTCCTGATTTTAGGTGATTTGCTCCAGTCATTCCAGTTTCTTCGTCAATTGTAAACAAAGATTCTATAGGACCATGTACTAAACTTTTGTCTTCTAATACAGCCATTGCAGCTGCGCAACCCATGCCGTTATCTGCTCCCAAAGTAGTGCCATTTGCTTTAACCCATTCGCCGTCAATCATAGTTTCGATTGGGTCTTTTTCAAAATCGTGAACTTTGTCGGAATTCTTTTGAGGAACCATGTCTAAATGACCTTGCAAAATAACACCTTTTCTATTTTCCATGCCAGGACTAGCAGGTTTGCGGATAATTACATTACCAATGTGGTCAACAATTGTCTCTAATCCAAGACTTTCGCCAAAATTCTTCATAAATTCAATTACTTTTTCCTCTTTTTTAGAAGGACGAGGTATTTGAGTTAATGAATAAAAGTGTTTCCAAACTCTTTCGGGATTTAATTTTTTAATTTCACTCATAATTTAATTTTTTATATTTTTTTTACTATTTTTGAAGTCATAAAACTAAATAAAATAAACAATATTTACAAAAAATTGTATTAAAATAAATTTAATTAAATGAAAAAAATATTTTTAACACTTACATTAATCTTATTAACTCAGCTTATCTTTACTCAAACTACCATCAATTGGTTAGATTTTGAAACAGCTGTTGAAAAGCAAAAAGAAAATCCAAAAACAATTATTATTGATATGTACACCGACTGGTGTGGGTGGTGCAAAAAAATGGATGCTGAAACTTTTCAAAACCCGCATATTGCTAATTATATAAACACATTTTTTTATCCAGTAAAATTTAATGCCGAAGGTTTTGATACTATAAATTATAAAGGTAAAGTTTATGTAAATCCTAATGTTGGAAGACGTTCAACTCACCAGTTAGCTCAAGAACTTATGGGCGGACGAATGTCGTATCCTACAATGGTTTATATAGATTTTGAAGAACAAGTTTATCCAGTTCCTGGATATATGAATCCACAAAACTTAGAACCATTATTAATTTATTTTGCAGAAAGAATAAATAAATTGGCAAATTTCGTAGATTTTCAACAAGAATTTAAAGAAACTTTTTTCCCAGATAGTACATCTAAAAATACTGGAGACATAAATTGGGTAGAGTTAGAACAAGCTTTGGAATTAAGACTTACAAAACCTAAGAAAATTCTACTTTTTGTAAATTCTGATTTTAATAATGGCAGTAAAGTAATGCTTGCATCTTCTTTAAGGCATCCTGTAATTTCAAACTTAATAAATGAAAATTTTTATCCCGTAAAATTTAATTTCAACCATCAAGATACAGTACAAGTTTATGAAAATACTTTTATAAACGAGCAGTTGCAACCTAACTACCCACATCAATTTATTATCGCACTTTTGCAACCCGACATAAGACTACCCTCAATAGTGTTTTTTGGAGAAGATTTTTCTCTAATTTTTGCTTTGAGAGGATATCAGTCTGCACAACAATTAGAAAGATTTTTAGAATTTTTTAGTAAAGATTTACATAAAACAGGCGAAGATTGGACAAAATTTAATGAAAACTTTAAATCTAAACTTTAGCTTTTAATTAAGAAGTGAAAAATATTTTTTAATTTTACAAAAAAAACTGTAAGTATGAAAAAACTAATTTGGTTAATTTTATTGAGTGGAGTTTTAATTTCAAAATCCTATTCACAAAAATGTTTTATTGATGAGGCAGAAAACATTGCAATAAACACAATTAACGAAAAAATCAATCCTATTTCAAAAAATACTCAAAATTTTGAAATTAAAAATTTAGAAGTAGTTTATTTTAATGAAAATGAGGTGTTTTACCTTGTGAATTTAAGACCTCAAGGTTTTATTTTAATTTCATCTGAAAAATCAGTTGAGCCTATTTTAGCATTTTCATTAGAATCTGATTACGATATTGAAAATAATCCATCAGCCAAATTTTGGATAAATAATTATGCAAAGCAGATAGAATATAATATTCAAAATGCTACAAAAGCTCCTTTAAATGTAGATAAAGAATGGCAAAGACTAAGTCAAGATCCAAAAGATTTTGTCTCAAAAACGAATATAAAAACAGTAGAGCCTTTGTTGTTTACAAAATGGAGTCAAGGTAAGTATTATAATGCTCACTGTCCTGTTGATGTCGCTGGATCTGATGGACATGTGGTTGTTGGTTGTGTTGCTACCGCTATTGGACAACTAATAAATTATTTTAGATATCCCTCTGTCGGTGTGGGAAGTTATGGATATGAGCATCCAACATATGGCTGGCTTGAAGTTGATTTTTCGGAACAGCACTACGATTATGACATGATGCCAATATTTCCAACAGATTACAATGATAATTTAGCTCGTCTTTTATATAATATAGGTGTGTCAGTTGATATGAATTACGGACCACAAGGAAGTGGAATGTACAATCACAAAGGAGCATATACATTATATACTTATTTTGATTATGCACCAGAGACTACTTATTTATTTCGCGATTCTTTACCCGAAGATTTTGATTGGAATGGTAATCTAGTTTCTCATTTAGATCAAAAAATTCCACTATATTATGCAGGCTGGGGAGATTATGATTATATTTCAGGTCATGCTTTTATTTTTGACGGATATAGCGACTCAACACATTATCACATAAATTGGGGCTGGGGAGGTTCTATGGATGGTTATTTTTTTATTGAAAATTTAAAACCAGGTGGAAGCGATTTTACACTTGCACACGAAGTTATTGCGAATGCGGTTCCTAACAATCCATGCCAAGGTTGTTCTGAATTAAAAATATTAAATTCAATAGAAGGAGTTATTGAAGACGGCAGTGGACCTTTAAATAATTATCAAAATGATTTAGAGTGTTCGTGGTTGATTACACATACGGATTCAATAAGTGGAGTTGAGTTTGAGTTTTTGAGATTTGAATTAGACGAAAATGATTATTTAATATTTTATGAAGGTGAGAATGAACAAGCTCCAGTGGCAAATACTTTTTTTGGTGGACAAACAGTAGAAAATTTTGCCGTAAATTCAGAAAAAGTATTAATTAAATTTGTTAGTGATGCCGAAAATACCGATTTGGGTTGGCTTTTAAAATATAAAGCAGTTTTACCTAAATATTGCGACATAATAAAAGTGTTAACAGAACCAGAAGGAATTATAAGTGATGGGAGTAATTCTTATCAATATCACAACGATACTTATTGCACTTGGAAAATACAACCAACAGATGTAGAAAATATTGAAATTACTTTTTTAGAGTTTGATATAGAACCAATAAATGATTATGTAAAAATACTTAATTCTGATGGGCAATCTGTGGCGACACTTTCAGGCGATGTTTTGCCCGATAAAATACTAATAGAAGGAAATAAAGCTACAGTGATTTTTAAAACAAACAATGATATTAGAGCCGGTGGTTTTAAACTTAAATATCAAACTAATGTAAATAGTAGTGAAGAAATTTTTGCAAATAAAATAGAAATATACCCAAACCCTGCAGAAGATTTTCTGAATATTAAAATAAATAATGATAGAAATTATACCATTAACATTATAGGTATAGACGGTAAAATTTATTTAACTAAAACTGAAAACTCAAACTCACAAATAAATATAAAAAATCTTAGTTCAGGAATTTATTTTATTGAGATAATTCAAGATGATGAAATTTTAAGGCAAAAATTTGTGAGGAAATAGTTGGGGGAATTTAATATATTCCAAAAGAAAAACTGAAGATACTGCATATTATTAAATAATAAATATTTTAAAATGACATACAAGATTAAAATAATTGGACTCATATTGTTCATGATAATTGGGCAAGTTGTATTTGGACAAAGCGATAAAGACAAGGCTCTTGAAAAAGCAATCGAAGCAGTTAAACTAATGGATAGTGGTAATGTTGATGAGAGTATAAAATTGCTTGAAGAAGCACAAAATCTTGATCCAAACAGATTTGATTATCCTTACGAGTTAGCTTATGCATACTATTTAAAAGAAGATTACAATGAAGTAATTAAAATACTTGAAGGTGTTATTAATCATAAAGATGTAAATGATAGGTTGTTTCAATTGTTAGGTAACAGCTATGATATGATTGGAGAACCAGAAAAAGCACTTGAGAGTTATGATAAAGGACTTGAAAAATTTCCAAATTCGGGTGCAATTTATTTGGAAAAAGGCAATGTATATTGGATGAAAAAGGAATATGAAAAGGCATTGTTGTTTTATGAAAAGGGAATAGAAGTTGCCCCGCAATTTCCTTCTAACTATTATAGAGCGACTTTGCTATATTGTAATTCATCAGAGGAAGTATGGGGTATGATTTATGGGGAAATTTTTATGAATTTAGAACCAAATAGCAAAAGAACTGCTGAAATAAGTAAACTTCTTTATAACACATATAAAAATGAAATCACATTTACTTCTGACACATCTTTTTCAGTAAGTTTTAGTAAAACAGCACTAATAAATATTGATGATTTACAAGATCCAAATAAAATGAAACTACCATTCGGAGTTGGAGTTTACGAGCCGACTATAATGATGTCAATGATTAATGAAAAATCAATTGATTTAAACTCGCTTAATAGAATACGTACAAATTTTATTAAAATGTATTTTAAAAATAATAATAATAAAAAATACCCAAATATTCTTTTTGATTATCAAAACAAAATATTAAAAGCAGGACACTTTGAAGCTTATAATTATTGGATTCTGATGAAGGGCGATGAAGCATTATTTAGAATTTGGCATTCTGCAAATACAAAAAAATGGGACAAGTTTGTAAAATGGTTTACTGATGATAAAAATAGATTAAAACTTGATAGTTCAAATAAATTTTATAGCGGGCAATATTAAATTAAAAAAATGAGAAAAATGAAACCGAACTTTAAATTTATTCTCTGTCTAATCATTTTTCTCACAACTGGAAAACTTGCAATTGGACAAGATAAAGAAAGTTGGAGCCATGATCTAGGGATTAATTTATTACAACTACCTGCAACAACTCTTGATTTGGTTTATGAATTTTCAAATAATCCAAGATATACTTTAAGTGTTAACTCAGGTTACACCATAAATTATGCAAAAACTTTTGATATTATAGGCTTCTTTTTATCGCCTCATTACAAATGTGGGAATAATGGCTATATTATGAAAAAACAGTCAGGAGGATTTGTAAAAATTGGAATGAAATTCAATTTTAGAAAAGAAAGCGAAAAAATGAAATATTTCTATTTAGGAGCATTTTTATCAAACTCATTGATTTATGAAAGAGCTGACTATGAAAATTGGGATATTCTAAATAGTGAAATTGAACATTTAAGTCATAATGTGTTCATTTTCGGATTAACAGGCATTGTGGGTTATAATTTTAGAATTTCAAATAAACTAAATTCTGACTTTGGCGTGCAGATTTCTATACCCACCAATAAGTACAACGACTTGTATGGATATTGTAATTATATTCCTGGAATGGGTTTTATGGAAACTTGTGGAAATGAAAGAGTTTTTCCAATGTTGGTTTTAAATTTGAAATATAGGATTAGGTGAGGGAATGGGAATTATGCACAAAATTTAATAATTATTTAAAAATGTTGTATATTTGTGTCTGCAAATTAAGACTAATAAAAGTTAAAGCTATGAAAATAATAAAAAGCACTTCAATATTAATTTTTTCTTTATCAATTTTGCTAATTCTAAATAGTTGCGAAAAATGGAGAAACAACCTTCCAAGTATTAGTTTTATAGAACCTCATAACAATCTTGTAATTGATCAGGATACAATACTAACTATTACGCTTGATGCTTATGATGAAGATGGTGCCATAAAAAAAATAGAATTATTAATGAATGGAACTGTTGTTAAAACTTTTGATTCTCAACCTTATCAATATGAATGGCATATTTCAAAATTTGAAGATCAGGGACTTTATAATATCAAAGCAATTGCAACTGACAATAAAAAAGCAACTTCAGAAGCAGAAATTAGTGTTGAAGTAAGAGATTATCGCACTAAATATATTGGCTCTTTTTATTTTGAAACAATAACACAAAGATGGTCAATTAATAAGCAAACAACAGAAAAAGACTTATATTACTCAACATCTTATGACACGTCTTACTATAATGGAATGGTAAGTATTTATAAATCAATAGATAGCGAATCAGATTTGTATGTTTATGATGATAGTAACGAAAATAAAAACGAGAAAATTACTATAGAATTTGGTCCAAACACTATAATTACTTCATTGCTAAATAGCGATGGTAGTTTAGTCCCAAAAACTGGTTATCATTATTCTCACCAAGGCGGTTATGCAGGTTTTGATACAATCAAATTTACTGTTAATGGATTAGGAGGCTTAGGTGGCGGAATTAACTATAAAGTTTTTGGAGTGAGGAAGTATTAAAGATTGACATATGCGAAAAACATTCAAGAATTTTTAGTTTACTTCTGAATTTTGTCGTAAAACAAACAATTCATATTCTTATAATTTAAAACTTGAATTTGTGCTGTATCATTTTCAAAATCACCAGCATATAAGATGGCTTTTTTGCTTAGTCTGTCTTTTAATAAGGATTCTAATGATTTTATACCTGTCTCAAATTCAATATGATAGGTTTGTGATGACTTTATTTCAATAGCAGAATAATTATTGCCGTTTTTGAGTAGTAAATCAACTTCAACTCCATTACTATCACGATAGAAAAATAAATTACTGTCTTTTCCTTGATTGTGTCGATTTTTAAAAGCTTCCATCACAATAAAATTTTCAAAAAGATGTCCACGCATTTTATCTCTTGCTAATTGCTGTTCTGTTTCAATACCTAACAGATAACAGGCTAATCCTGTGTCGCAGAAATAAAGTTTTGGCGTTTTAGTCAATCTTTTTTTCATGTTTTCATAAAAAGGAGCTAGCATTTTGATAATATAAGAAGCTTGCAAAACTGAAAGCCAAGATTTAATAGTATTCACAGAAACTCCAACTTCGCTAGATAGTTCCGAAGCATTGAATAAACTTCCTATACGTCCAGCACAAAGTCTCAGAAATGTTTGAAACTGCATTATGTCTTTTATTTGTAATAAATCGCGAACATCTCTTTCTAAGTAAGTTTTTACATAAGATGGATAAAACAAATTGGCTTTGTTTTTTCCAGAATATAGTACAGGATAAAAGCCTGTTATTAATATTTCATCTAAGTTTTTTTTATCTGCTTGTGTCTTAACTTCGTTGTATGAGAGAGGCATAAGCTTTAAAACTCCTGTTCGTCCTGCAAGAGATTGCGTAATTTTTTTAATAACAGAAAATTGAGAACTGCCCGAAAGTACAAAACGTTTTTCAGGATTTTCATCTACTAAACCTTGTATGTAGGAAAGTAAATCTGGAGCATTTTGAACTTCATCTAATATCATTCCTTCTTGATGCTGACTGAGAAATCCAACGGGATCATTTAAGGCAAAATTACGAATATCTAAATTTTCTAGCGAATAGTAGGGTAAATGATCAAATACTTTACGCAATAAGGTGGTTTTCCCAGATTGACGAGGTCCTGTCATAGTAAGAACTGGAAAATACTTGTACATTTCAAGCATCACATCAGTTATATCTCTTTTAATAAATTCTTTATTCATATTTATTTATGCAAATTTGAAGTTCAACTGCAAAATTACATAAAATCATTCAATTATCCAAATTCTTTACTCAAAATAAAAAATTGAAAATAAACTTGATTGTATATATTGGTAACAAAGGAAAACCTTGCAAACTTTTTATTACTAAAATAATCTTTATCTTTGCAATATAATTTATTAACGTATAGATTTTTATATTTTTATGGGAAAAACAGTTATTTGTCCAAAATGTAATTCGGAATATACTTATGAAAATGGTACACTTTGGGCGTGTATTCAATGTTTTTTTGAATGGAATCCTGCTGAACTACAAGCTACAAAAGAACAAGAAGGCAAAGTGTTTGATGCTAACGGCAATGAATTGCAAGATGGCGATTCGGTAGTAGTAATTAAAGATTTGCCTGTAAAGGGAATGCCTCGTCCAATAAAAGCTGGTACAAAAGTAAAAAATATTCGCCTTACCGATGGCGACCACAATATAGATTGCAAAATTGACGGATTTGGTGCTATGGCACTAAAATCTGAATTTGTAAAAAAGGCTTAATATAAGAATTTCGATATAATTGTCTTATTATATAATTCTGGCAAAAAGACTAAAAATTTGCCAAACAAATACAACAATTTTTTTAATCTTAACCAAATCTTAATTAAAAATCTATCATTTTTCCAAATAAGATGGATATTTTTGTATGTGAACTATAAAAATATGAGAAATAGTGAAAGACTTATCTGGGGAATATTGTTGACAACAATAGTATTTCTAATATCAACATTTGTTGGTGCAAGATTAAATTTGAACATCGCATTTTTTAATGCTTCTTTTGGAACAGATATGCTTATGCTAATACTTTCAATAGGCTTGATTTATGGTTTGAAAAAGTATGTGAGATATAGAATAGCACTGCCAAGATTTAGAAAGATGTTAAAACCAATGTTGTTTGGTTTTTTGGCGGCAGTAATAATAAATTCTCTTTTAAGTGGTATAGGAAATATCTTTAAAATTGAGTCAGAATCGCATTTCGTTTTTAAGGTAATGTCTCCATTACAGATTTTTCTTTATATATTTATCTTAGCAAGTATAGCAGAAGAAGTTTTGTTTAGAGGTTTTCTTCAAAATATTTTAAAACCACTTCAAGATAAAGGAATAAAAATATTTAAAAGACATATTAGTCTCCCTGTGATTATTGCAGCTCTTGCATTTTCACTTGGACATCTAATCTTAATAAATTCAGGTGCAGGTGCATATTTTGTTTTTACAACTCTTGTTTTCACTTTTGTTCTTGGTTTGATAGCTGGTTATTATCAAGAAAAACATAATAATAATGCTTATGCAATTATTGTGCATATGTCAGGTAATTTTATGGGAGTAATAGCATCTTTAATAGTTTCATTTGGGAATTTAAGTTTTTGATGATTATAAAAAAAACTATGAAATTTAAGTTTGTTATAATAATCGGAATAGTTGTATTAGTAGTTGCAATAGCTATCGCAATTTTTGCATATATAAATATGAATTATGATTATCTAAATGAACATTTTTTAGAGAAAAAGGGATATAAATTAGGTTTTACTGAAAATACCGCAAAATTAAACGATGGCTCTGAAATTTATTATATAGAAGGTCCTAATAATGGTCCAAAACTTCTTTTGCTTCATGGTCAGCAAGTTAGCTGCTACGATTACGCTAAAGTATTACCAAACCTTTCAAAAGAATTCCATGTTTTTGCCCTTGATTATTATGGTCATGGAAAATCATCAAAAAATCCCGACAAGTATAATGCTGTTGAAATAGGAAATGATATAATTTGGTTTGTTAAAAATGTTATTAAGGAAAAAATTTATATATCGGGACATTCTTCTGGAGCTTTGCTAGCCGCATATGTTTCTGCAAACGCACCTGATTGTATTATAGCTACAATTTTAGAAGATGGTCCTTTTTTCTCTACTCTTCCTAACAGGGCGGAAAAAACTATTTCATGGTTAGAATTTAAAAATATGTACGACTATCTTAACCAAAACAAGATAGGTAGTTTTATGGAATATTCATTAGAGCATAACTACATGCAAGAAATTTTTAATGCTAAAGATCCACAAGCTTGGAACAAGGTAATAAAAAATCCTGCCTTAAAATATTTAGAAAAACATCCCGGCGAAATTCCTATTATTTGGTATTATCCACCAAAGTTGGGAATAAATACTATTTATGCTTTGAATGCAAATATGCAGGACGGAACTGGTAAATATGATTTGAGATTTGGACTAACATTTTATGATTTTTCGTGGTTTGAAGGCTTTGATACTGAAGAAATTTTGAAAAATATAAAATCGCCTACTAT
>DAONZU010000004.1:48817-50343 GCA_035406965.1 Bacteroidales bacterium | reverse complement strand
AAATTTTTCTCAAACACAACTTTAGTAGCCTCAGATTATAAATTTCAAACTGCAATAGAAATGGGCGATGAAGACAAACCCAATGAAGGCATGAGATTTATTCAAAATTCTGGAGTTAGAGATTATTACATTAAACAAGATTTCACACTTCTACCAAATCCTAAACACACAATCAAATTTGGGCTAAATTATATTTATCATATTTTTACTCCTAATTCTGTAAATGCAAAATTAGGCGAAACCGAGTATGATTTTTCATCTGTACAAAAACAAAAAGCTCACGAAGCAGCAATTTATATTGGAGACGATTTTAAAATTTCTGACAGAGTTACTATTTACGGTGGTTTTAGAGCTGCAATGTTTAATCAAGTTGGAAAATTCGTAAGATATGTTAAAGACGAAAATTTAATGAATAATATAGACACTATAACATATGGAAAAGGAGAATCTGTTGCATTTTACGACTCTTACGAACCAAGAGCTAGCATAAAAGTTAGTTTAGACAAAAATTCTTCTGTAAAGGCATCTTTTATGCAAAATAAACAATTTATTCATTTAGCTTCTTTGTCGGCTTCGACCCTGCCAACAGATTTGTGGGTGCCTTGTAGCGATGTTGTAAAACCACAGGGCGGTCGTCAATATGCAATAGGATATTTCAGGAATTTTTTTAACGACCATTTCGAAACTTCTGTCGAAGCCTATTACAAAAGTCTTTACGACCTAATTGAATATGCCGATGGTGCTTTACCCGGCAATGATGTAAACGACAATCCAGATAATTATTTTATTTTTGGAGATGGTTATTCTTACGGAGCAGAATTGTTTATAAAAAAGAGAACAGGACGTTTTACTGGCTGGATTGGCTACACTTGGTCGAAAACAGAAAGAATTTTTGACGATATAAACGATGGCGAACCTTTTCCTGCAAAATATGACCGCCGACATGATTTGTCTTTAACTACAACTTATCAAATTACTGAAAAATGGACTGCTTCCTTAGTTTTTGTTTTTGCCACAGGAAATACAACTACTTTACCAATAGCAAGATATTTGATAGATGGCGATTTAATAAGCGAATATGGACCACGAAATTCTTACAGAATGGATCCATATCATCGTTTAGATCTTTCTGTAACATATCAACACAAAAAAACCGACAAATGGGAATCTTCTTGGAATTTCTCAGTATTTAATGTGTATAATAGAAAAAATCCATATTTCATTTACTTAGAAGATAAAGGCTCTGTTGAAACTGGCGATTTTAAAACTACAGCTAAACAAATTTCTTTAATTCCTATTTTACCATCAATAACTTGGAATTTTAAATTTTAATTTATGAAAATGAAACTGAGAAATATTATATTTTTACTTTTAATAATCATAACTTCATCTTGCATAAAAGATATTAGCTTAGAATTACCTAAAGCTGACGAAAAACTTGTAATAGAAGCAATGATAGATTCTGATGATTATCCAATAGTTTTTATTTCAAAAAATTCAAGTTATTTTACTAATATTGATACAAC
>DAONZU010000004.1:0-48717 GCA_035406965.1 Bacteroidales bacterium | reverse complement strand
ATCCAATAGTTTTTATTTCAAAAAATTCAAGTTATTTTACTAATATTGATACAACAATACTAAATGCTTCAATTGTTAAAGGTTCAGATGCTTGCGTAATTGTTTCTAACGGAGCTATTACCGACACTTTAAAGCCTACAATTATGGAAAGATACCCATATCACGGTTACCGTGGCACAAAATTTAAAGGCGAGGTTAACAAATCATATGATTTAAAAATTTTATACCAAGATAAGGAATATAACTCAACAACAACAATACCTGAGCCTGTACCTATTGATTCTGTATGGTTTAATCTATTGCCAGGAAATGATACAATGGGTTTTTTAGGCTTTAAATTTACTGACCCAGAAAAATTTGGAAATTATTACACCTTTTATGTTAAAGTCTTAGAACAACAAAAATGGTATTATCGTCCTTCGTTTGGCTCACATATTTTAGACGATAAATTATTAAATGGTCAAGAATTTTCTTACACACCATTAACTAAAGGTTATGAACGAAATGCTTACTATCATAATGTTTGGTTAGATGAAGATTTAGATTTTCTAAGTTTAGTTTGCTTTAAAGTTGGCGACAGTGTAAGTTTAAAAATGTCAGCAATTGATGCAAATAGTTTTAATTTTTGGAGTTCTGTTTACAGAAATGTTTTAACAGGAAGCAATCCTTTTACCAACCCTGCATCAGTAAAATCAAATATTTATGGCAGTCCTGCTAATGGTCACTGGATAGGTTCCGGAACTCATTTTACAAATGTTTACATTACAGATAGTGCAACTTTGATAGTAATACCTTAAAATAAAATTTATTTTTTTTACAACATCATGCAAATTCAAATAAATAACAAACTTTTATTTAGAATTAGAAAAAAAATATTACTTTTAGGCAAACTTTTTGTAGCTTTTTTAGTTATATATTATAAAAATTAGAAACAAAATTAGATGAAAATTTTTACAATAATATACTTTGTTTTTTTGATGAGTTTGTCAGCTTTTACTCAAGAAAACCCAGTTACATGGAACATTAACCAATCGCGTTCAGATGATGGTTCTTATAATTTACATATCAACGCAGACATTCAAAACAATTGGTATGTTTATGGAATGAATTTAGATGAAGGAGGTCCTATGCCATTAAAATTTGACATAAAAAACAGAGACAACATAGTTGATAGTATTGATTTTAAAGAAGTTACACAAGCTATAACAGTATATGATGATGTTTTCACTATGAATGTTAGCACATATCAAGGCAAAAGTGATTTTTTAGTTAATTATGTTCCAAAAACTGACATAAAGTCTTTTACTATAATTATTGATGGTCAAGCTTGCAACACTGAAAATGGATTATGTACTTTAATTTATGAAGAAATTGCTATTACAATTCAGAATTAATAACAACTAAAATAAAATAATAAAATGAGTGAAAAAGTAAAATGTTTGATAATCGGCTCAGGTCCTGCAGGTTACACAGCCGCTATTTATACTGCTAGAGCTAATTTAAGTCCTGTGCTTTACGAAGGTTTACAACCAGGTGGACAATTAACTACAACAACAGAAATAGACAATTTTCCTGGCTATCCCGAAGGAGTTTCTGGTCCTATAATGATGGATCAACTAAAAGCTCAAGCCCAAAGATTTGGCACAGATGTTAGATTTGGCTATATCACAAAAGTTGATTTTAGCAAAAGACCTTTTAAAGTTGTTGCCGACAATATTCACGAAATTGAAGCAGAAACTGTAATTATTGCAACTGGTGCTACAGCTAATTATTTAGGCTTAGAATCTGAAGAAAAGTTTAAAGGTTTAGGCGTTTCGGCATGTGCTACTTGCGATGGTTTCTTTTATAAAAATAAAGATGTTGCTGTTGTTGGTGGTGGCGACACTGCTGCTGAAGAAGCTAGCTATCTCGCAGGACTTTGCAACAAAGTTTATATGATTGTAAGACGTGATGTGTTACGTGCTTCAAAAGCAATGCAAGAAAAAGTTATGAATAATCCAAAAATCGAAATACTTTGGAATCATAACACTGTAGAAGTTCTCGGAGATAGTTCGGGAGTAACTGGAGCTATATTAAGAAATAACAAAACCAACGAAGAAAAAAATATTGATATTCATGGTTTTTTCCTTGCAATTGGACACACTCCTGTAACTAGCCTATTTAAAGATTATATAGAACTCGACGAGCAATCTTATATTAAAACAAAACCAGGAACTTCTAAAACTAATGTTCCCGGTGTTTTTGCTTGTGGAGATGTTCAAGACCCTGTTTACAGACAAGCTATTACTGCTGCAGGTTCAGGCTGTAAAGCTGCAATAGATGTAGAAAGATTTTTATCTGAAAATTAAAACAACATAAAATTTGACAGCATCTTATAAATGCTAAATTCTGATACTAAGATATTTAAACTGCAATATCTAAAGTAATACATTAGCTAAGTTTTTATAAGATATTGTCATTTTTTTGGCACTATGACAATAAAAGAAAAATACAAATATGTTTTAGATTATTTTCGGAAAAATATAAAATTAGCCGAAACAGAACTTGATTATCAAAACGATTTTCAATTATTAGTAGCTGTAATATTGTCAGCTCAATGCACAGACAAAAGAGTTAATCTCATCACTCCTGCTCTATTTAATGATTATCCAGATGCTCAAACTATGAGCTTTGCTAGTCCAGAAGTAATTTTCGAATATATCAAATCTTGTTCCTATCCAAACAACAAAGCAAAATATCTTGCTCAAACAGCAAAGATATTAACCGAAAAATATGATGGAAAAGTCCCCGAAGATGTTGATGAACTTCAAAAATTACCCGGTGTTGGTAGAAAAACAGCTCATGTTATTGCTTCGGTTTTATTTCGACAACCTAAAATGCCTGTTGACACTCATGTTTTTAGAGTTTCGGCAAGAATTGGTTTAACAAAAAATGCAAAAACTGTTTTACAAACCGAAAAACAATTAGTTAAACATATTCCTGAAAAAGATATTCCAGATGCACATCATTGGTTAATATTGCATGGAAGATACGTTTGCACAGCAAGAAATCCAAAATGTAAAACTTGCGGAATATCAACATATTGTGATTTTTATCAACAAAATGATAAATCTTAGTTTTTTTATTGTTTTCTTATTTTATTTTTGCAGTTGATTTTTAAATTATGGAAATTAATATAAAAAAATATATAAAAGAAGCACTTAACTCTCTTTATTCTGTCGATACAACAAATATTGATGTAGCGGTAGAAAAAACTAAAGAAGGAATTAATGGCGACTTTACAGTAGTTGTTTTTGCTTTTTCTAAATTTAGTAAAAAATCGCCTGCCGATACCGCTAAAGATTTAGGCGCTTTTATTAAACAAAAATATGATGATGTTTCGTCATATAATGTTATAAACGGTTTTTTAAATTTTAGAATGACCAATGAATATTGGATAGACAGACTAAACAACTTAAATACAAACAATAAAAAATCTGAAGAATACGACAAAAAAACCATAATGGTTGAATTTTCTTCTCCAAATACAAATAAACCTCTACATTTAGGACATATTAGAAATAACATTCTTGGTGATTCTGTCTCAAGAATATTGAAAGCCTCTGGTAAAAATGTTATTAAAACAAATTTAATAAACGACAGAGGAATACATATTTGTAAATCTATGCTTGCTTGGATGAAATGGGGAAATGGCGAAACTCCCGAAACAAGTGGCAAAAAAGGCGATAAATTAGTTGGTGATTATTATGTAAAATTTGAAGCAGAATATAAAAAACAAATCGAAGAACTTATTAAAGCTGGACAAACAGAAACACAAGCAAAAGCTAATGCTAAAATAATTTTAGAAGCTCACGAAATTCTTAGAAAATGGGAAAACGGAGACGAAGAAATTCGCAAAATTTGGAGAATGATGAACTCTTGGGTTTACAAAGGTTTTGAGAAAACATATTCTGATTTAGGAATTAGCTTTGATAAAATTTATTATGAATCTGACACATATTTATTAGGAAAAGACATTGTAAATCAAGGACTTGAGAATGAAATATTTGTTAGAGATGAAGACAGCTCGGTTTGGATAGATTTAACAGATGAAGGTTTGGATAGGAAAATTCTTTTACGCAGTGACGGAACAACAGTTTATATGACTCAAGATATTGGAACTGCTATCAAAAGAATTGAAGAAGTTAATCCTTCAAAAATAATTTATGTAGTTGGTAATGAGCAAGATTATCATTTTGCTGTCTTAAAAAAAATTATTTCTAAAATAAATAAATCTTACAGCGATGTAATTGAACATCTTTCTTATGGAATGGTAGAATTACCAGAAGGCAAAATGAAATCGCGTGAAGGCAAAGTAGTTGATGCTGATGATTTAATAAGCGACATGATAGAAACAGCTAGAAGCATATCTAACGAAGCTGGTAAAATTAATGATTTACAAGATGAAGAAAAAGAAAAAATCATCAGAATGATTGCCTTAGGAGCTTTAAAATATTTTATTATTAAAGTTGACCCTAAAAAACAAATAATATTTAATCCTAAAGAATCTATTGATTTTAACGGAAATACAGGACCTTTTATTCAATATACACATGCACGCATAAAGTCTATTTTACGCAATGCCGAAAAAATGAATATCAAATTTCATGGTAAAGCAAGCGAAGAAGCAGATATTGTTGATTTAGAAATTGAATTAATATCTCATTTATGCACTTTTGAAAAAGTTATACAAGAATCTGCAAATAGACTTGACCCCAGCCTTATTGCTAATTATACTTATGCTTTAACAAAACTTTTTAATCAATATTATCACGAGCATAGCATATTAAAAGAAACAGAATCTAAAACGCTACAACTCAGACTATTATTAGCACAAACTGTTTCACAAACTATAAAATCTGCAATGGATTTATTAGGAATAGAAGTTCCAGAAATAATGTAAAAGTAAAACCTAAACCTTTAAATTAGCTCAACTTCATCGAAAGGCTTTGGTATTTCTATATTTTTAAATCCCATTTTTAAGAGATATTTTCTATAATGTTCAGCAGATTCTAAATCGCCATGTACTAAGAAAGTTTTTTTCAATAAATCTTTATCTTGACATGAAATAAATTCTGCCATTTCTACATAATCGCCATGTCCGCTAAAAGCCTCTAAAAGTTTCACACTTGCTCTTACTTCATGTTCTGTACCGAAAATAGATATTTTTTTAAGTCCTGGTTCTTGCAACCTCGCACCTAAAGTTGTTGGGGCACAATAACCAACAAGTAAAATTGTATTTTTTGGATTACTAATACTATTAGCAATATGATGTTTTACCCTACCCGCTTCAGCCATACCCGATGCAGAAATAATTACACATGGTTCTTTAGTATCATTTAGTTTTTTAGAAGCATTTACATTTTTTATATAATGCAACCCTTCAAAGCCAAATGGATCTGGGTCGTATGATAAAACTTCTAAAACTTCATCGTTATAACATTCTGAGTGCATTTTAAAAACTTCTGTTATATTTACCGACAAAGGACTATCAACATAAACATCTATATTTGGCAATCTTCCTTCGTTATACCAATTATTCATTAAAAGAACAATTTCCTGTGTTCTTCCTACACTAAATGATGGGATAATCAATTTTCCGCCTTTTCTTACACAAGTGTCCACAATAACATTAAATAACTTTTCTTCAGCATAGAGTTTATCCTCATGCAATCTATTGCCATAAGTTGATTCTGTAATTAAATAATCTGCTTGTGGAAAAGCTGCTGGTGGTTTAATAATTTTATTATAAGGTCTTCCAATATCTCCAGTGTATGCAATTTTTGTAGTTTTTCCATTTTCTTTAATTTCCAAATTAACTACTGCTCCACCTAAAATATGTCCAGTATCTGTAAATTTAACTGTAATATTCTCATCAATTCTAAATTTTCTATCCATTGCAACGCCTATAAAAAGCTTCATTGATTTTACAGCATCAGAATGTCTATAAATAGGCTCAATTGGTAGCAATCCTTGTTTTAGAAGTTTTTTATTATACCATTTTATATCTTGTTCTTGAATATATCCAGAATCGGGTAACATATAAGAACATAAATTTCGAGTTGCATCGGTGCAAATTACCGAACCTTCAAAGCCTTGAGTATAAAAATATGGAATTAATCCTGAATGGTCGATATGAGCATGTGACAAAATTATATGGTCTATTTCTTTTGGTTCGAAACCTAAATTACGATTCATTCTATCAGTTTCCATTCCTTTGCCTTGAAACATACCACAGTCTAAAAGAATTTTCTTACCATTTTCTAAAGTCAACAGATGTTTACTACCTGTAACTTCTTGTGCAGCTCCTATAAACTTGATTTTCATAAAATTTACTTTAAAATTACAGCAAATTTAATGAATTAAGAAGACAATAAAAATTTTGTAAGTATTTATTTTCTAAAATTTTTAACCGTATAGTGTTTATAGTCTATTAAATTATTCGTCAGATTTTACAAATTCTTCTGCTTTATGAAGCATTTCATACATCACAATATCATCTTTTACAAGAGGTACAATTTTTCTAAATTTGTTAAGATATTTTTGAAGTTGTGGTGATGTTTTTAGTGGTTCGCGGAATGAAAGTGCTTGTGAAGCTGCAAAAAGCTCAATTCCTATAATTCTTTCTGTATTTGCAATTACTCTATGCAATTTTGTAGCTGCATTAGCACCCATACTCACATGGTCTTCTTGTTCGTTGCTTGATGAAATAGAATCTACACTTGCTGGCGTACAAAGTTGTTTGTTTTGGCTAACCATAGATGCAGCAGTATATTGAGGTATCATAAAACCGCTATTCAATCCTGGATTTGCAACAAGAAAAGCTGGTAAACCTCTATCGCCACTAATCAAACGATATATTCGTCTTTCAGAAATATTTCCAATTTCAGAAACTGCTATTGACAAAAAGTCTAAAACTAAAGCTAAAGCTTGTCCATGAAAGTTTCCACCGCTTAAAACCAAATCTTCATCTGGGAAAACCATTGGATTATCAGTTACAGAATTGAGTTCAGTTTCCACAACAGATTTTACATAGTTTAAACTGTCTTTAGACGCACCATGCACTTGAGGAATACATCTAAAAGAATATGGGTCTTGAACATGAGTTTTTGTTTGTGCAACAATTTCTGAACCTTCTAAGAATGTTCTTATATTTTTTGCAGTTTCAATTTGACCTTTATGTGGACGAATTGTATGTAAACTTGGGTAAAAAGCTGCTATCAAACCATTATAGCCATCTAAAGATAAAGAAGCAATTCTGTCGGCATTAAACATAATTTTTTCGGCACGCCAAACACCGGTAATTGCATGAGCTAACATAAACTGAGTTCCGTTCATTAAAGCTAAACCTTCTTTAGATTTTAATTTTAATGGTTTTAAATTTAATTCTGCTAAGACAGTTTCGGTTTTTTGTCGTTTACCTTTATAATTAACTTCGCCTAAACCAATAAGAGCAAGTGTTATATGAGCTAATGGAGCCAAATCGCCCGAAGCACCTAATGAACCTAATTCGTAAACAACTGGTCTAATATCATTATTATAAAAATACACTAATCTCTCAACTGTTTCAAGACAAACACCAGAAATTCCATAAGATAAAGCCTGAACTTTTAATAACATCATTAGTTTTACAATTTCAGAGTCTATCTCTGCTCCCATTCCACAAGCATGAGATATTACAAGGTTTGTTTGTAGTTGTTCTAAATCTTCTGAAGCAATATTTGTATTGCAAAGCGAACCAAAACCTGTACTTATTCCATAAATAGGCTTATCATGAGTTTTTATTTTATTGTCAAGATAAGTACGACACTTATTTATATTGTTTTTTGCTTGTTCGGAAAGTTCGATTTTGTATCCGTTTTTAAAAATTTCTTGTAGTTTGTCTAAACTTAAATGTTCTGTTGTAATAAAATGTGTATTCATAACAAAAAATATTTTTGCGAAAATAAGATTTTAAAACGATAAAATGTCTAAAAAAGTTTAAAAACATAAAAAAAGTCCAAACCAAGCAAATTCACGAGCACCATAAATAAGTCGGTTTGGACTCTAAAACCAAAAATCACTAACACAAAAAAAACTACTTTTTTATCTTAAAAACATCTTCAAAAATTTGAATAAGACCGTCTTTTGGAACTGCACCAGTCATCATTTGTGGTTGTCCACTTAATGGAATAAACAGCAAAGAAGGGATACTTCTTATTCCAAAAATTGATGCCAATTCTTGTTGGTCTTCGGTATCAACTTTATAAATATCAATTAAACCTTCATATTCTTTGCTCAACTCTTCAACAATTGGTGCTATCATTTTACATGGACCACACCAGTCTGCATAAAAGTCAATAAACACAGGTCTTTCACCTTTGTATTTCCACTCAGTTTCATTTTCGTAATCGAAAATTCTCTCGATAAATTTTTCTTTTGTTAAATGTTCTGCCATTTTCTCAATCTTTTTAAATATTTTTGTAACTGAATTTATAACAAAATTTAAAAGTTTTTGTTCAAGTGGTAAAAAATAGTAATAATATTTCGGAATTGTTAACACATAAAATATTTAAATTAATTCGCGATTTTGACGAAACTGATAATACTGAAGTCTATGTTATTGGCGGTTATGTGCGTGATAAACTTTTAAAAAGAGCTGATAAAAAAGATATAGACATAGTAGTTAAAGGTAATGGAATTGAATTTGCTCAAAAACTTGCTAATAAGCTCAAAATAAAAAAGCTAAGCATTTACAAGACCTATGGCACAGCAATGTTCCAGTATGAAGATACAGAATTAGAATTTGTTGGTGCAAGAAAAGAATCTTATTCTCCCGAAAGTCGTAATCCACAAGTTGAGCAAGGGAGCATTGAAGACGACCAAAGACGACGAGATTTTACTATAAATGCTTTAGCAATAAGCTTAAATAAAGATACTTACGGCGAAATTACCGATCCTTTTAATGGAATTGAAGATTTGCATTTTAGAACAATAAGAACACCTTTAGACCCTGATATTACATTTTCTGATGATCCGCTAAGAATGATGCGAGCAATTAGATTTGCATCTCAGCTTGATTTTATAATCGATGACGAGTGTTTTGAAGCAATTAAAAGGAATAAACATAGAATTGAAATTATTAGTGCAGAAAGAATTCATACCGAGCTAAATAAAATTTTGCTTAGCAAACAGCCGTCTATTGGTTTAAAACTACTTTTCGATTCTGAACTTTTAGAAATTATCTTTCCTGAATTATACAATTTAGCTGGTGTTAGCACTCAAGCAGGTGTAAAACACAAAGACAACTTTTTGCACACAATTCAAGTTGTTGACAATGTTGCCGAAAATAGCGACAATTTATGGTTAAGATGGGCTGCATTACTTCATGATATTGCAAAACCTAAAACAAAAAAATATGTAGAAGGTATAGGCTGGACATTTCACGCTCATAATTTTATTGGACAAAAAATGGTGCCTGAAATTTTTGCAAGACTAAAACTACCATTAAATGAAAAAATGAAATATGTGCAAAAATTAGTCGATTTACACATGCGTCCAATAGCCTTAGTTGAAGATGTGGTTACCGATTCAGCAATAAGAAGGCTAATTGTTGATGCCGGCGAAGATTTAGATGATTTATTGACTTTATGCGAAGCCGATATTACTTCAAAAAACGAAAAAAAAGTAAAGCAATATTTAGAAAATTTTAAAGCACTAAGACAAAAAATTGTTGAAGTAGAAGAAAGAGATTCGCTTAGAAACTTCCAACCACCAATTAGCGGAGATGAAATTATAGGCTACTTTAATATTGAACCAAGCAAAACTGTTGGAATAATTAAAAATGCAATAAAAGACGCTATACTTGATGGCGAAATTCCTAATGATAAAGAAAAAGCTTGGGAATATATGATTAGCAAAGCTAAAAGTCTTGGGATTGAAAGGCAAGAATAAAGTTTTACTTATCTGCTATAATCAATTTAAAAACTTCGTCAACTTCAATATCTTTTAAATACTGAGGATTTATTTTCCCGATTTCTGGTTCTTGCTTATTTGTTACAATAGAAACATTTTTCCCTATTGGTCGCCATCTAGCTTGATGAATTGGTCGTGTTTGAGAATAAATTCCTATAGTTTTTATTCCACTTACCGCACCAATATGCAAAGGACCTGTACTCCCTGCAACAATTACTTCGCATTGAGAAATAAAATAAATAAACTCTGTAAGTGTAAACTTAGCAGACATGTCATGAATTTTTTGATGCTTTGGCAATTTATCTCTAAAATGAACAGCTTCTGCTTCTGTACCTGTAAAATAAACCTCATAATCCAAATCTGCTAATTTTACTGCTAATTCAAAAAATTTGTTCATGGGCCACTCAACTGCACTGCCTTTTGATTTGGTATGAAGTATAATTTTATTTTTTGCAGATAAATCCAAATCTAAATGAACTTTAGGAATAATAAATGAAGACAAATATTCTTGTATCTCAGCCAAACTCGGAATTTTTTCCAAACCTAATGGACGTAATAGTTCAAAATTTAATTGAGACTCATGCAAATCGGATTTTCTTCTGGAAAAATTTGGTCTAAGATTACAAGTAAAAAAATGAAAAACTCTATGCGAAGTTCCAATTCTTGTTGGTATTTTAAGTTTTTTTGCCAATTTAGCAATTTCTTTTTTTGGAAAAACATGAATGCAAACATCAATATTTTTTTGTTTTAAAATATTAATTTGTGTTTTTTTATCTAAATCACTAAGTGCTCGCCAATCCATTATCTCATCAACATAAGGATAACATTCAACTATAGGTTTTGTGTATGAATTTCCAAGAAAAATAATATAAGAATTTTGAAATTTATTTTTTATCCACGCACAAATTGGCAAAGTCAAAATAACATCGCCAATGCTATCTGTACGAGAAATAAGAAACACTTTTTTTTCCATAAAGCCACAATAATTTAGCAATAAAAGTACAATAAATAATTACATGTCATTCATTTTATGCTTAAAAAATTTTTAATTTCCACATATATTTTAAAACAACTTAGCATTTTGATTGATTTAACAAGACTTAGGTAAAATAACAAAAATAATTGTAAAATTTTATTAAAACTTTTAGTCTTTTTATTTTTATGCTCGAAATAAAATTATATTTTTGTGAACATAGAAACACATAAATAATATAAATATGATAAACGATAAATTATTAAATCCGAAAAGTGTTGTTGTTGTTGGTGGTTCCAACGACATTTACAAACCAGGTGGAAAAGTTTTAAAAAATTTAATTGACAACAATTTTAATGGCAAGCTATATGTTGTAAATCCTAAACTAGATGAAGTTCAAGGGATTAAGTCATTTAGAGATGTTAAGGATTTGCCACAAGTTGACTGTGCTATTATAGCTATAGCAGCAAAATTTTGTTACGACACAGTTGAAACTTTAGTAAAACAAAAAGCTACTGGCGGATTTATTATTTTGTCTGCTGGTTTTAGTGAAGAAAACGAAGAAGGTGCTAAACTTGAAAAGAAAATTGTTGATTTATTAAATGAACATAAGGCAAGTTTAATAGGACCAAATTGTGTTGGTCTTTTAAATCAAACTTATAGCGGTATTTTCACCACTCCTATTCCAAAACTTGATGCTCAAGGCGTAGATTTTATTTCAGGCTCTGGAGCAACAGCAGTTTTTATTATTGAAGCAGCTGTTTCTAAAGGCTTAAAATTCTCAAGTGTTTATTCTGTTGGAAACTCAGCACAATTAGGAGTTGAAGAAATTTTAAAATATTTAGACGAAACTTATGTACATGGAAAATCAGCTCCAGTAAAATTATTATACGTAGAAAGTGTTAACAAACCCAAAATGCTGTACAAACATGCGGCTTCATTAATTAGAAAAGGTGCTAAAATTGCAACTGTAAAATCTGGCACTTCAGAAGCTGGTAGCCGAGCAGCATCATCTCACACAGGTGCTTTAGCAAGTCCTGATGTTGCTGTTGAAGCTTTGTTTAGAAAAGCTGGTATTGTGCGTTGCAACGGAAGAGAAGAATTAGCAAGTGTTGCTTCAGTTTTCATGCACCCAACTCCAAAAGGAAAAAATGTTGCAATTATTACACATGCAGGCGGTCCAGCAGTTATGCTTACTGATACACTTAGCAATGGTGGTTTAAATGTTCCTGCAATTGAAGGACCAAAAGCCCAAGAATTACTTGATAAACTTTTTGGTGGTTCTTCTGTAGCAAATCCTATAGACTTTTTAGCAACAGGAACAGCTGAGCAATTAGGTTTTATTATTGATGCTTGCAATAACGATTTCGACAATATAGATTCAATGGCAGTAATTTTCGGTAGTCCTGGACTTTTCCCTGTTTATGATGTGTATGATGTATTGCACGAAAAAATGAAAACAAGCAAAAAACCTATTTATCCAGTATTGCCATCTATAATTAATGTTAAAGACGAAATAGAAAAATTTATCGAAAAAGGTAGAATAAATTTCCCTGATGAAATAGCTTTCGGAAATGCTTTAAGCAAAATTTTAAACACTCCAAAACCACAAGCAGAAAATATAGAGCTACCAAAAATTGATAAAGAGAGAATTAGAAAAGTTATTGACTCTGCTGAAAATGGATATTTAAGTCCTGATAAGATCTACGAACTTCTTGATGCTGCTGGAATAGACAGAGTAATAGAAAAAGTTGTTACAACAAAAGAAGATGCTCTTGCTTTTGCTGAAAAACATGGTTTCCCAGTTGTTATGAAAGTAGTTGGACCTGTTCACAAATCAGATGTAGGTGGAGTTGTTTTAAATGTGAAAGATAACGAAACCATTGTTCGTGAATTTGATAGACTAATGAAAATAAAAGACACATACGCTGTGTTAATGGGCGAAATGATTTCTGGAACAGAAGTGTTTATTGGAGCAAAACGCGAAGACAAATTCGGACATATGGTATTAGCAGGATTAGGCGGAATTTTTATCGAAGTTCTACATGATGTTAATGCAAGCCTTTCTCCAGTTTCAAGAAATGAAGCTGAATATATGATTAAAAACCTTAAATCTTACAAAATAATTGAAGGCGTAAGAGGAAAAGAAGGTATAAATCAAGAAATTTTTATTGACCAAATTCAAAGAATTTCTGCGTTAGTGGAAACTGCTCCTGAAATTTTTGAAATGGACTTAAATCCACTGCTAGGAAATATGAAATATGTAAAGGCGGTTGATGCGAGGATTAGAATTGAAAAATAAATAAACAATTTATGAGCATATTTTATTTGATATGCTCATAAATTCTTCCAACAACACAAACATTTTTGATTTACACATAAAGAAAATTATAAAACTAAAATTATGAAAAAACAAGACTTAATTTTTATTTTAGCTATAATAATCTTCTTCTTACCTTTTTTTGTGTTTGATGAAGTTTATAATTTTTACAACGATTTTAATAATAAGTATAGTTTAATAATGGCTTTTATAAAATTTGCCATTTTAGCAACTCTCGGTGAAGCTATAGGACTTAGAATTAAAACTGGTGTTTATAATCAAAAAGGTTTTGGATTATTACCACGAGCTATTGCTTGGGGCTTTTTCGGTATGTGGATAGCCATTGCAATGGGAGTTTTCCGTCATGGAATTCCTGCATTTTTAGATAAATTTTCTATTTTCAACGGAATTGCCTTTGCAATGTATGGTGATTTTACAGCATTAAAACTTGTTGGAGCTTTCTTTATAAGCCTTATGATGAACACCACATTTGCTCCTGTTTTTATGACTTTACACAAAATTACCGATACACATATTATGAATAATGGTGGCAAAGTTTCTGCATTTTTAAAACCTATTCCTATCAAAAAAATTATTACAAATCTAAATTGGGAAGTTCAATGGGGTTTTGTGTTCAAAAAAACCATTCCTTTATTTTGGATTCCAGCTCATACAATTACATTTATTTTACCACAAAATTACCAAGTTTTAACTGCTGCTTTATTAGGAGTTGTATTAGGCGTATTGCTTTCTATAGCAGCAATTCAAGGAAATAAAAAATAATTTTTATGTCAGAAATTAAAAAAAATATTGATAATATATTAAAACAAATTCCAAACAACACTAAACTTGTTGCTGTTTCAAAAACTCACAGCATAGAAACAATAAAAGAAACTTTTGATGCCGGACAAAGAGATTTTGGAGAAAATAAAGTTCAGGAAATGGTTGACAAACACAATCAACTTCAAAATCCTGAAATAAAATGGCATCTTATTGGACATTTACAAAGAAATAAAGTTAAATATATTGCCGATTTTGTAGAACTAATTCATAGTGTTGATAGCCTAAGACTTTTAACCGAAATTAACAGACAAGCCAAGAGACACAACAGAATTATAAATTGCCTTTTACAGTTTCATATTGCCGATGAAGACACAAAGTTTGGCTTAAATTTTGATGAAGCTATTAATATTTTAGAGTCAGATGAATTTAAAAGTTTTGAAAATATTAAAATTTGTGGAGTGATGGGAATGGCAACCTTTACAGACGATGTTGAACAAGTAAGAAAAGAATTTAAAAAATTAAAAGTATTTTTTTCTAAAATTAAAGATAAATATTTCAAAAAAATAGATTATTTTTGTGAAATAAGTATGGGCATGAGTGGAGATTGGAAAATTGCAATTGAAGAAGGTGCGACAATTTTAAGAATTGGAAGTATAATTTTTGGAGATAGAACTTAAAATATAGATAAGTTGTTTAAGATCAAGAACATATCGTTAGTAATATTTGCAACTATACTGTTTTGTACAGAGCTAAAATCTCAAGATCTGCCCGTACATGAACAATACATGTTCGACTTCATGCTTGTAAACCCATCTTTTACAGGACTTACTCAATCTACAATATTTAAAGTTATTCATAGGCAACAATGGATAGGCTTCGAAAATGCACCAAAAACATCTTTCTTTTTATTTAAACATAGACTTAAAGGCAGAGAAGGTGGAATTGGAGGATATGTATTTTCAGATTTTAATGGACCAAACCAAAGATTTGGAGCGCAATTCAACTTTTCATATCAAGTATTTTTATATAATAAACGAAATCATAAATTTATAATGTCGTTTGGAATGGCTTTTAGGGGCTGGGCTCACGTGCTAGATCAAACAAAATTTACTAGAGATATTTATGACCCTATCGTTAATTATGGCAAAGAAACAAGTTTTAATCCAAATGCAAGTGCTGGAGTTTTATTTTCATACAATCATACTTTTTTAGGTGCTTCGTTCGATAATTTAATTCCATGGACAGATAGAATGTATAATAAACAAATAGAACCAATAAATTTTGTTCTCACAAATATACATGCAGGCTCTATTTTACAAGTTCATAAAAAAGTACAATTAAGACCTTCAGGCTTATTTAAGTCCAATTTTCACGGACTAAGTCAATTAGATGTTAATATAAAAGTTCATTACGGAGGTTCATCATCAAGAAAGTCTAAATATGTTAGAAAAGATAACGACATGTGGTTCGGACTTTCATACAGAAATACTTTAGATAAAGGTAATACCTCGCCTCTATCTTTAGCACCAAGTTTTGGACTTACTGTTGATGCATTTTCTATTTATTACCAATACGAAATAGGTTTAACCTCACTACAACTTCAACACAACGGAACTCACCAAATTGGTTTAGGACTTAAATTATTCCATGATAAATACATAAAATGGGGTAAATTTCATAATGCCATATTTTATGACGAATTTTAAAAAATGAAACTAAAAATTTACATATTATTATTTTTATTAAGTTTTAGCTTTATTAGTCTTAAAGCTCAACCTGATAGTACAGACTGTTCAAATAGTTTTAATCCAATTTGGGCTAAAAGTTTGGGCAGTAACACTATTGACGAAGTTTTGGGAGTTGCTAGCGATAACGAAGGAAATATTGTAATTGTTGGATATTTTCACGAAAGTTTAAATTTTCAATCTCAAACACTTGTCTCAAATGGTGGAAGCGACTTTTTTATAGCTAAATTAGATAACGCTGGCAATTTAATGTGGATAGAATCAGGCGGAGGTGCAGAAGATGATATCGCAAAAGCTGTTAGCATTGATAGCCAAGGAAAAATTAATGTTATTGGAAATTTCAGAGGCGTAGCTAATATTGGAGAAAACCAAATTAACTCAAATGGAGAAAGCGATATTTTTATAATTCAATATTCGCCAAATGGAGATTATTTATGGGGAAAATTTTTAAGCGGCTTTTACGAAGATTCTGGAAATGATATTTGTGTTGACTCTGATGATAATATTATAGTTATAGGATATTATGACCAATTTTTAGGCATTGGAAATAGCACTTTAGTATCTAAAGGTGGTAAAGATTTTCTTTTAGCAAAATACGATAAAAACGGAAATTTTTTGTGGAGAATAAATCATGGCTCAAGTCAAAACGATATTGCGACTAGCATTGCTTGTGACCAAGACAACAATATAGTTATTGGTGGAGAATTTTCAGGAACTATCAATTTTGGAAGTTTTAATTTAAGTGCAAATGGTAGCTTAAATACTTTTATTGCAAAATATGATAAATCTGGAGTATTTAAATGGGCAAAAGCCTTTGGAAGCACTGACAACAATGCTAGTCAAGCTAATGTTGACACAGACAACTATGGCAATGCTTATATTTCATACAAATCCGAGCAAAATAACGATATGGCTAAAATCCATAAATTCAATTCAGAAGGTATTGAAGTTTTAAATAAAAGTTATGGTGGAACTGGAAATATTATTCCTAATGATATTAAAGTAGATAATGGGCAAAACATATATATAGCTGGAAAGTTTAATGGATTTTCAAATTTTGGAAATGGAAATGTTACTGCAAATGCAAATTTAGATTGTTTTTTAACTAAATTTGATAATAACGGCGTTTTTAAAAATATTGAAATAAAAGGCATTTCTGACACAAATTCATTTAATTCTCTGTGTATAAATGTATTAAATCAGTTAGTTGTAGCAGGATTTTTTTCAAATACACTAAGTTTCAATTCTGAAATTCTCAACTCAAACGGCGACGAAGATGGATTAGTAGTTAAATATGACTTGGACTTTGGATTTTCTAATATAATAATATCTAGCAATAACTGCAACCCCAATGATATGTGTATTGAAATTCAAACCATTAATGGAACACCACCATTTACTTATTATTGTAATAATGCAATAATTCCTCAAAGTGTATGTGGTTTAAATGTAGGTAATTACGAGATTATTGTAGTTGATAATAATAACTGCTATATAAAAACTAATATTGAATTACAAGCTCTTGAAGGACCACAAATTGTAATACCAGCAAATGTTGATCTATGTCCTTTTGAAAGTATAATATTAAATGCTGGCAATGGAGATTTTGAATACTTATGGAGTACTAATGCAACTAATCAAGCAATTGAAGTAAACGAAGCTGGAACATATTCCGTAACTGTTACTGACACAGGTTCTGGTTGTAGCTCAAGTGCTAGTACAAATGTTACACAAATTCCAAATCCTGATTTGTTGCCAGCCACGGACTCATTATGTTTTGGAAATGAGTTAACAATTACAACTTTTGACACTTACACTTCTTATTTTTGGTCTGACGGCTCTATTAATCAACACTTTACATCAGGAAACAGCGGAGAACACTGGGTAAAAGTTTATGATGCCAACACTCATTGTTATTATTATGACACAATAACTTTTATATATTTTCCAAAAATTGAACTCAATTTAGAAAAGAATGTTGTGATTTGTGATGGAGATTCAGTTTTAGTTTCCGCACCTGAGGGTTATGTTTCTTATCAATGGAGCGACAACACTATTTCTGAAAGCATTTGGTTTAGTCAAGCAGGAACATTTAGTCTTACTGTAACAGACCAACATTCTTGCACTGCGAGCTGTGAAATAAATGTTAGTTTAGGTGAATCGCCAATAATAAACTTAGGTGAAGATTTTTCTATCTGCACGAACGAAGCTGTAGTTTTAAATGCAAATGCTCAAGGCGAGAATTTAACTTATCTATGGAATGATAATTCTAGTGAAGAAACATTAACAATAACAATAAGCGGAACATATTGGATTAAAGTTAGTGGACCAACAGGCTGCGATGCTATTGATACAATAAGAGTTGATATTTTTCCACAACCTAGTTTAGACTTAGGTGATGATATTGAATTTTGTTATGGCGAAACATATGTAATTGAAGTTGATAGTACTTACGCAACTTATCAATGGAGCAATGATTCAACTACAAGTAGTATATCTGTAAATTCCACTCAAACTTTATTTTTAACAGTAACTGATTCAAATAATTGTACAGCAACAGATAAAATTAACATTCTTGAACATGACTTATTAGCTCCTTTTATTGGTTACGACACCACATTTTGCGAAGGTAATACATACATATTAGCAACAGATAGAGAATACTTTAAATATAAATGGCAAAATGGTTCCAATGCTCCTACTTTTACTGTAACTCAACCTGGAAATTATGCTTTAACAGTTTATGATGAAATTGGCTGTTCTGGAAGCACAGAAATTAATGTTGAATTTCTTGAAGGTCCTGTTTGGGATTCTTATAATGCAGGAGGTGGAATTATCGAAGTGTTTGCAAGCGGTGGTGCTCAACCTTATGTTTATTCACATGATGGCGATACTTGGCAAACTTCAAATATTTTTACAAATTTACCAACAGGAGTATATACAATTTCAATAATGGATGACAATTACTGTTTGATAAGCTATGAAATTTTCCTAGACGAATCACTTAACATTCCAAACTTTTTCACACCTAATGGAGATGGTTTCAATGACACTTGGATAATTACAGGTTTGTATCATTATCCAGATGCTGTAGTAGAAATTTTTGATAGATTTGGGAAAAAATTATATTCATCAACAGGTGCAAACTTTAGCTGGGACGGAACTTATGCAGGCAGAGATTTACCAAGCGAAACTTACTGGTATGTAATTACTTTGGATAGTAATAAAAAATATGTTCTTAAAGGGGATATTACGATAAAGAGGTAAGGAACAGTTAAAAGTTAAAAGCGATGCACTGAACGAAGTTGAAGTGTTAAAAGCGATGCACTGAACGTAGTTGAAGTGTTGAACCGAGCTTGCGAGCTCTCCGAAGGTATAATTAAAAGTTTATAAATTTGATAATCAAAAATTATCTATACCGATTTTCGACAAAAAAATAAAAATAATTAAATGACCTATTTTCGCATACATACCCGCCGTAGCATTCGCCTAAAAGGCTATGATTATTCACAGGAAGGATTGTATTTTATAACAATTTGTGTGCAGGATAAAATTTGTAGATTTGGACATATTGAAAACGGCAAAATGATATATAATCAATACGGCACAATTGCACATAACGAATGGATAAACACACCAAATATACGAACCAACATTATTTTACACGAATTCGTAATAATGCCAAACCATATTCACGGCATAATTGAAATAACCGAAAAATTATCGTACAATGGGGCATACGATACGCCATCGGAATCGGAAATTGGCGAATACGATACGCCGCAACGTACAGGCGAATTGCATTCGTCAGTACGTTCGCATTTACGATCGCCATCGCAAACAATTGGCGCTATCGTACGCGGATATAAATCGGCTGTAACAAAACAATTACACACATTGGGATTAACTGAAAAATTATGGCAACGTAATTATTACGAACATATTATACGCGACGAACTATCATATATTCGCATTACAGAATACATTCGCAATAATCCCAAAAAATGGGCAGATGATAAATTTAAAATAAAAAAATGAAGAAAGAAATTCAATTTATTTTATACAACACGCCTCAAGAAAACGTAAAAATTGAAGCTGTTGTAAAAGACGACACACTATGGCTAACGCAAAAAGCTATGTCTCAATTATTTGGCGTACAGGTTCCCGCTATAAGCAAACATTTGAAGAATATTTATTCTGCTGGAGAACTCTCCGAAAGTTCGACTATTTCCAAAATGGAAACAGTCGTAAATAGAGGTTTTATGGGACAGGTTCAAGAAAAATTAGACTTCTATAATCTTGATGCCATTATTTCTGTTGGTTATAGGATAAATTCGGCAAAAGCTACACATTTTCGCATTTGGGCTACCAAAGTACTGAAAGAATATATGCTCAAAGGGTTTGTACTTGACGATGAACGTTTAAAACAAGGCGAAACACTGTTTGGTAAGGATTATTTTCGAGAATTGCTTGAACGTGTTCGTTCTATACGTGCAAGTGAACGCCGTATTTGGCAACAAATAACTGATATTTTTGCCGAATGTAGCATCGATTATGACCGCAACTCTCCTACCACAAGAACGTTTTACGCCATGGTACAAAACAAATTTCACTATGCTATAACTAGACAAACCGCAGCTGAAATTATTTATAATAAAGCTGACAGGAATAAAGAGCACATGGGCTTAACAACATGGAAAAACTCACCTGATGGACGTATTTTAAAATCAGATGTTACTATCGCAAAAAACTATCTACCAGAAAAAGAAATTAAACGCCTTGAAAGAGCTGTAACAGGTTATTTCGATTATATTGAAGACCTAATAGAACGTGAAAACATATTTAATATGGAGGAATTTTCAGCAAGTGTTAATGAGTTTCTTGCTTTCCGTAAATACGATATTCTACCCGATAAAGGAAAAGTATCTAAAGCAAAAGCTGACAAAAAAGCAGAAACCGAATACACAGAATTTAATAAAACTCAAAAAATAATTTCTGATTTCGACAAGGAAATAAAACGATTAAAAGAACAAAACTCAACAATAGAGCCATGACAAATAAAATGCAAGTTTTTGAACATAAAAAAATTCGTTCACATTGGGACGAAGAAAATGAAAAGTGGTACTTTTCGATAGTTGATGTAATTGAAGTACTTACCGATAGCATAAATCCAACTGACTATCTAAAAAAATTACGAAAACGTGATATTTTGCTTGGGGAATACATAGGGACAAATTGTCCCCATATCTGAATATAATGACTTAAAATCAACAACTTATGGATTACAGAGATAGAGTTTTTATATCAGTGGCTGAGAATCTAAGTTTTTCAAAAGCAGCAGACCAGTTTAACATTAGTCAACCTGCTGTATCAAGGCATATTAGAGAATTGGAAGAATATTATAAAACTAATCTTTTTGAAAGAAAAGGCAACAAAGTTTATCTCACAGAAACAGGTAAAAAGGTGTATAACGCTTACAAAGAAATTGCTCAACTCTACCGCAACCTTGATTTTGAAATAGGACAAATACACGACAGCATTTCTGGCGAATTTATTATTGGAGCAAGCTCTACAATTTCACAATATGTTATTCCACAAGTAATTGCTGCCTTTCATAAACGTTATAGTAAAATCAAAATCTACCTTATTAATGGCAATTCTTTCGAAATGGAAAAATTGCTTTTAGATAATAAAATCGACATGGCTTTGGTAGAAAATTATTCATCTCAATCTGGAATTCGCTATAAAGATTTTATGGACGATGAACTAATTGTAGTTACAGGGAAAAACAGTGTATATGCCAAACGAGAAAATATCTCAAAAGAAGATTTAATGCAAATTCCGATTGTATTGAGAGAACAAGGCTCTGGCACTCTGGAAGTGATAAAAGAAATGCTGAATAAACAAAAAATTAAATTTGAAAACTTAAATACACATATACATTTAGGTAGCACAGAAACTATTAAAAATTTTATACAAGATTTTGATGGTTTAGCAATAGTATCTGAAAAAGCTGTTCGCAACGAACTTTATATGCAAACACTTGTAAGACTCAACGTTGCAGGATTTTCTATTTATAGAAAATTTAGAATAGCTTATAAACATGGACACAAAAGCCGACAAGTAGAACTATTTGAAAATTTCCTCTTTCAATATAACATATAGTTATTAGCAATAATAATTCTGTATTTGCTTTTATTATAACGAGACTGTACTTTTGCAATAAATAAAAAAGTACAATATGAAAGATAATTTTTTTAAGACTTCAAAAATTAGCCAGTGGCTCTACCCTATTGTTATTGCTCTTTGTTTTATGCCTTTTATTTCGCCTGCCATAGCATTATTTATTGGCTTGGTACTTTCCTTAATCGGCATTAAACATGAAAGTTTACACAAATACACATCACTAACTTTGCAAGCGTCTATTGTTTTAATGGGTTTTGGCATGAGCTTAAGCGATGTTATTTCATCTTCAAAAACTGGATTTATAGAAACAATCATTTCTGTAACCACAGTAATGTTTTTGGGTATAATGCTTGGTAAACTTTTTAAAGTTGAGAAAAACACTTCTTTACTAATAGCTTCTGGCACAGCAATTTGTGGCGGAAGTGCAATTGCAGCTGTTGCTCCTATTATAAACAGTAAAAGTTATCAAACTTCATTTGCCTTAATTGTTGTTTTTGTATTGAATGCTGTCGCTCTTTTCATTTTTCCATTTATAGGACAAAAATTAGGACTTAGTCAAGAAGAATTTGGTAATTGGGCTGCCATAGCAATTCATGATACAAGTTCGGTTGTTGGTGCTGGAGCAATTTACGGCGACAAAGCTTTACAAGTAGCTACCACTGTAAAACTCATTCGTGCATTGTGGATTATTCCGCTTTCGTTGATAATTGCTTTTACAAACAAGTCAAGTGACAAAAAATCTATTAAGTTCCCTTGGTTCATTTTATTTTTCGTATTAGCAATTATTTTTGCCAATATATTTCCAGATATGCAAAGCAGTTACGAACATTTTAGTTGGTTAGGAAGACGTGGTATGGTAGTAGCACTATTCCTGATAGGTTCTAACATAAGCATTAGCGAAATTAAAAAATCTGGTCCACGTAGTTTTGCTCTTGGTATTGTGTTGTGGATAATAATTTCTGTTGGTTCATTGTTTTTTCTTACAATGTAAATGTTTGTTTTTTTATTAAATTTGCCTTTAAATCAATAAAAACTATTTATGAAATTATTACTTCCTATTATTTTTATTTTATTTTTTGTACAATGCACACGACAACACGCTACTAATCAAGAAGATAAGACTAAAATTCAAGTTGCTGTTTTCGATGGACATGGTGGATCACAAACCTGTATTTGGGAAGCAGTAGCAGCAGTGAAATTAGATTCAGAAATGAATGTTCGCACCATTACAACTGCCGACATTGCCAATAATGTACTCGATTCGCTTGATGCTATTATAATTCCTGGAGGTGGAGGAAGTCGTCAGTTTTTAAATCTTAATGCATTAAATCAACAACGCATTAAAGATTTTGTCGCTTCTGGAGGTGGAATTGTTGGAATTTGTGCAGGAGCTTATCTCCTTTCAAACACACCAGACTATGCCTGTGTGCAAATGAACGGAGCTCAAGCAATAGACATTGAACACGACAATCGTGGACATGGAATATCGAAATTCACACTTACTGATGAAGGTAAAAAAATATTCCCCGAACTTGCAAACCGCGATACTTTGTATGTTATGTATTACGAAGGTCCTGTTTTTATAAAAAATGAAAACGATACAATTGAGTACAAAACTCTTGCTATTATGGAAAGTGATGTTCACGAAGAAGGCAATGCTCCTGCAAATATGACAAACAACAAACCATTTTTTATTATTAACTCCTTTGGGAAAGGTCGGGTTTTTAGTTCAATTGCACACCCTGAGGCAACACCTGGAATGATGTGGATGATTCCACGTATGGTACGTTGGACATTAGATTTGCCACTAAAAGAATATAAATCGGAAATAGTAAATCCTGATATTTTTAACCAAGAAATTTTAATGAGTATTAGCGACTTAAAACAAGAATCTGCTTATTATCAAACATTTTTACACGGCTCGGCAGAAGAAAAAATAGCTGCGATGGATTGGTTACAATCAAAACATTCGTGGGCTGCAAAACGATGGATACAAGGATTATTGTACGATGCTGATGCTACAGTTCGTGTTCGTGCTGCCAAATATATAGCCGAAACGCATTATTTACATTATTTACCAGACTTAAAAGCCACTTATAATTCAGAAAAAGATACACAAACAAAACAGCTATTAAAAGAACAATTAGATAAATTAGAAAATTTACAAACTGGGTTTTGAGATTGACAGATGTCGTTGATTAATAAACAAAAAATAATATATCTATTAAACACTTTTTTCATATTTTTGTTAAGTTTTTAATTGACTGTAATTAAAACGATGAGTAACTTACAATAAATTTATAGATATATGTTTGAAGCATTATTTGGGATATCACTGCTAGACTATATTAGAGAAAATTTTGTCGAACTCTTAGACCATGCAGGAACTTTTGCTTTTGCTTTAAGTGGAATAAGATTAGCTGCCGAGAAAAAATTCGATATATTTGGAGCTTATGTTGTTGGGCTTGTTACTGCAATTGGTGGCGGAACAACTCGCGATTTATTTTTAGGCGAAACTCCATTTTGGATGTTAAATAGTTCCTATTTAATAGTTACAGCAGTGGCTTTACTTTCCTTTGTTTTTCTTAAAAAACTGATTTTTAGGTTAAATAAAACTCTCTTTTTATTCGACACCATAGGTCTTGGACTATTTGTGGTGGTTGGAATAGAAAAAACCTTAGACGCGAACTATCCATTTTGGGTTGCTATAATTATGGGTATGATTACAGGTTCGATTGGAGGCTTAATCAGAGATGTTTTAATTAACGAAGTACCTCTTATTTTACGTAGAGATATTTACGCAGTAGCTTGTATTATCGGTGGATTAGTGTTTGCCCTCTGCTGTCATTACGAAGTGGACCGTGCTTTAACAAATATTATTGCGGCTTTTACTGTAATGCTGATAAGATTTATCGCTGTTAGATATAAAATTCAATTACCAACGGTAAAACATAATGATAACAATAATAGAAAATTTGTAAAAAAACGTAAATAATGATTACAAAAGCAGACCTTGACAAATTAAATTCTCAAAATCCAAAAATCAAATATGGATTTGCAAAAGAATTAGTAAAAATTGCTTCTGAAAACCCGGAACAACTTTACGAACACTTTGATTATTGGACAGAATTGATGAAAAGTGATAACAATATTTTAAAGTGGACAGCAATTGATATAATTGGACACCTCTCTGCTGTTGATAAAGATAATAAAATAGATAGTGTAATGATAGACTTGTATAAATTTCTTCACGGAGGCATTCTAATCACTTGTAATCATTCGATTTTTGCCCTTGGACTAATTGCTCAACACAAACCTAATTTTAAAGAAAAAATCATCAATGAATTAATTGCAATCTCTAAGGACAAGTTTGAAACTAATGAATGTAAAAATATAGCAACAGGAAAAGTTTTAGAAGCAATCAAACCTTTTGTATCAGACATAAAAAACAATAAATCAGTTATAACATTTATTGAGAATGCTACAAAATCAGAAAGAAACTCAACAAAAAAGAGAGCAGAACAATTATTGAAAAAGATTGAGAAATAACGTATATAACAGTTGATATTTTTGTAAAAAAACGGTATATTTGCAATTAGAAACAGACAATACAATAAATTAAAAAGATGGACATACAACGCATACAACAATTAAAATCAATTTTCGACACTATTGTTCGTCATATTAACAGCGATGATGAAAGTGAACAAGTTGAAATTTGGTTTGCTCGCGAATTGCAACCACTTCTTGGCTATGCCAGATGGGAAAATTTTTTAGTTGCGATAAAACGAGCTGTAGAATCATGTAAATCGCAGAGTATCAACATAGATGATCATTTTCGTGAGGTCACGAAATTGATAGAAATTGGTAAAGGTGGCAAACGCGAAGTTAATGATTTTATGCTTACACGCTACGCATGTTATTTGATAGCACAAAATGGCGATCCAAAAAAAGAAGAAATAGCTTTTGCTCAAAGCTATTTTGCTGTACAAACACGTAAGTCAGAATTAATTGAAGAAAGACTTAATCTTTTGTCTCGTCTTGAAACAAGAAATAAATTAAGAGCTGCAGAAAAACAACTTTCTCAAAACATCTACGAACGTGGAGTTGATGACAAAGGTTTTGGACGCATTCGCTCCAAAGGAGACACAGCTCTATTTGGCGGACACACTACTGAAGACATGAAACAGCGATTGGGCATAAATTCTAACCGTCCACTTGCAGACTTTTTACCAACACTTACTATTGCTGCAAAAAATTTAGCTACTGAAATGACCAACTACAATGTGGAAGACAAAAATTTATATGGAGAAAATTCCATAACAGTAGAACACGTACAAAATAATACTACTGTACGAGAAATGTTAGGCAAACGAGGAATAAAACCAGAAAACCTTCCTCCAGCCGAAGACATTAAAAAGTTGGAGAGACGAGTAGATAGCGAAGAAAAGAAAATTGAAAAATCAACAAAAAAGTTGCCAAAGAAATAAAACAGTTAAACATTATATCTAGATAAAGGTTAATATAATTGTAAAAAAATAAATCATTATGAATAAAAAACTATTATCCGAAGTTTCAAAACTTCAACCTGAAATGAAAGAGTGGATGGACTACATGCACCAAAATCCAGAACTTAATATGGATACTCCAAAAACAGCTAAATACATTGCCGAGAGACTTAAATCTTGGGGTTATGATGTTGTTGAAGGCATTGGTGGAACAGGCTTAGTAGCATCTATGACAGTTGGGAATGGTAAAAAATCTATTGGCATGCGTGCTGATTTTGATGCTCTACCTATTATAGAAGACAACAATTTGTCATACAAAAGTAAAGTTGAAGGTTGGTCACAACTTTGCGGACACGATGCACATGCTACAATGCTACTTGGTGCAGGAAAATATTTAGCAGAAACCAAAAATTTTAATGGAACTGTTCGCTTAATTTTCCAACCTGGTGAAGAAACAATGGAAGGTGCACCAGCAATGGTTGCTGACGGACTTTTCAAACGTTTTCCTGTTGATGCGGTTTATGGAATGCACAATATGCCTGGCTTACCTTTAGGAAAATTTCATTTCCGCGAAGGCGAAACTATGGCTGCCGTAGATAATTGGGAAATTGAATTAACAGGTAAAGGCTCTCATGGCTCAATGCCTGAATTGAGTATAGATCCATTAGTATGCGGTGCATCGCTTGTAATGGCATTACAAACTATTGTAAGTCGTAATGTGTCGCCATGGAAAAACTCTGTAGTAAACGTTGGAGCATTTCAATCTGGAGTAGCTGGAAATGCTGTTCCACAAAAAGCTATTTTACGCTTGAGTATTCGCAATATGGAATCCGACCTTCGCATAATGGTGCTTGACAAAATACGCTCTATTACCAAAGCACAAGCTGAAACTTTTAATTGTACTTACGAAATTCGCGAAGGTGTTGCTGGAGCAGTATTAATAAATACACCAGAAAACACAAAATGGGCAGCAAATGTAGCAAAAGCAACTTTCGGCGAAGACCAAGTTGTGGAAAACATGCATCCATACATGGGTAGCGAAGACTTTGCATTTATGCTAAAAGAAAAAGCAGGAACATACTGCATGATTGGTAACGGCGACACCTTTATGGTTCATCATCCAAAATATGTTTTCAACCAAGATATGCTTAGTCGTGGTGCAACCTATTGGGTAGCTTTAGCGGAAGAATATTTGAAGTAAAAAACTGTCTTATATGTGTCAAACTTTTGCTTTTGAGCACATATAAGACAGTCTGTTTATTTTTGTTTAAAGCATTTATTCTTTTTTCTTATCCTTTATCAAAGTTACTGCTGTAATAATTACCAATATAGCCAAAAGCAAACAGAAGCCTAATCCCAACATTGCACCTTGTCTAACAATTACATTGTCTTGTCTTCCTGTGAAATTCACAATACTGCTAAGCCAAGCAATTGGTTCGGTTCTAGATACTACTGCTGTATAAATTCCAGCTGCTATAGCAACACCAAAACTTGTTCCTAAAGATGATGCCATTTTAAAAATTCCAGCTCCACTACCCGCTTGACTGTCAGGCAAATTAGACAAAGCTGCATCTGTAGCTGGTGTAGCAAAGAAAGCTAATCCTAATCCGAAAAGAGAATAAGCAATAATAGCCAAAACAACATATTGTCCTGTCATTATTTGTGTTTGCATAAGCAAAAGAATGGCAACGCAAATTATTAATGCTCCCCAAATAATAGGTTTTTTTGCACCAAATTTTTGCAACAGTTTTTCACCCACACGAATAAATAAAATCACAGCGAGAGCAAAACCTAAAGTTAACAACCCTGCTTCCATAGCAGAGAACTGTGCTCCTCTTTGCATTAATGTTAATGAAACTATAAGCAAGCCTGCTGTTCCATTAATAAAAAAGTTTGCTAAGCTAGCCCCTGTAAATACTTTGTTTTTAAACAAGCCAAAATCTACAAAAGCAAATGGTACTCTCTTTTCTATATGTATAAATAGGTAACCAAAAACAATTGTAATAGCAACTAAAACAATAGTTATCCAACTTGTCCAGCCAAATTTATTTCCGTTGGTTATAAAAATTTGCAATGCAATCATTGCAATCATAAACATAATAATTCCACCCCAGTCAATTTTGTATTTGCCAGCTCCTTCACGTTTATTTTCGGGAAGTTCCTTAGTTAAAATCAGAGCTATTACAGCCACTATAATTGCGAAGAAGAAAATCCATCTCCAACCAGCAATCCATTGAGAATCAAGCCCTGATGCAATAAGCCCACCTGTAAGTGAGCTTAATCCAGAACCCCCAAATGTTCCTATAGACCAAAGACTGATAGCTCGTTGACGTTCTTTTCCTTCCCAGAAAATTTTAATCATACCTAAACTTGTAGGCATTACAAAAGCTGCTGAAAGTCCTTGTAAAGCACGACCTATAAGTAACATAGGTACAGCAAAATCGCCTTTTGGTGATAATCCCACTAAAAGCGAACCTAGAATTGCTAAATAAAGTCCAATTCTGAATGTTTTTACACGTCCAATACTATCGGCTAAACCACCTATCACCACTATAAAAATTCCTGAAAACAAGGCAGCTAGCGATACTGCAATATTCATAGTATTTGCGTCCATGCCAAGTACTTCAGTCATTACTGGCGACACGTTCATCATTGAATTGGCAAAAAGCCAAAAAGTTAAAACTGCTAAGACAAAGCCTATTAGCACTTTGTCTGTTCCTTTGTAAGATGTTGTTTGCATTGCTTTAATTTTTTTGTTATTATTTTAGTTATTTAAACGAATACGGAATTTTTATACTTGCACCTGCCACAAAATGAAATTGCTCCGCAAGCGGACTATATGCAAATTTTGCAAACACAGGTATTGTTACAGGCTTATAAATTCGGAAGTTATATTGAAATTTTAATTCCAAGTTATTAATTCCTCCTTTAGCCCTATGATACAGTCCACCCCAAGGCGTTACACCTACTCCACCCCAAATGCTAAAATCTTTCCATGCATGTGCATAAGAAAGCTCTGCATATGTAGTAAAATTTCTTTTCCCTTCGGCATTTGGGTCCTTCCCTGTAACTATTGTCGCCCATTTAAAGGATAATGGAATCCAAGGCAATTGATAACTTACAACTGCATCAACAAAGTGATTGGAAGTATTCAATCCAAAATCGAAAGGTTTGGCTTCACTTGTCCATAATTTCCAACCTGGTGAATAAATATCCCAAACACCAATCCACAAGTTTTTTACTGGCGAAAATGAAATCCATGGTAATATAGCTTTATAAACTCCATCGAAAGAGCCAGCAGTAAATACTCCCACATTCCAATTTTTATTAAAAAACATAATGCTAGGCTCAAAAGCTGGAGCTTCGCCGAATAAAGGACCTCTACCAAGTCCACGCCAATGATGTTGCGTAACGTACTGCACATTTCCGACCATTGTCCATGTTGAAGCTTTGTTTTCTACTTCTTTTTCTGATTGTGCAAAAGCTGTTGTATAAACAAATATGAGAAATAATAAAATATTTTTTTTCATAAAAATATTATTACAAACATTTAAGATAAGTTTTATAAGTTCTAATTTATAAGTTCTAAATTAATTGTAGGTAAAAATAATGTTTTTTTAATAAAACAAATAAAAACAATAATATTTTTTCAAAAAAAACATCATTTTGTTACTATTTTACTAGTAATTCTAATAAATCAGCAATTAATTTTTAAATTGTTTTTTAATTAATAAGGTAATCCAAGTTGCAAACACGAAAGGGAATGTGAGTTGTGTAAATTGGAATTTTATCATAAAGATACTAACGCCAAGTGAAAGAATTACTGAAAGCAGAACCCAAATACCATCTTTAACTTTATCTCCTGCAAAGACTATTGCACATAAAACTGCATTAAAACCGTAAAGTCCGAGATTAATATCGTCTATTGGTGCTGAAAATCCAAATGCAATAATATCAGAAACAATTGCACCTGCTAGTCCATACAATGCAGCAATGGGTGAACTTATAAATACAGCGACAAAAAATAGTAATCCAGACACTAATTTATTTTGAAAAATTACTTGACCAAAACTTTTAAAACCATCTGATAGAGAATCGCTTAAATGAACCACAGCTGGCATTTGCACTGCTAGTAAATCTGCACAAAAACTCTTGCAAACAAACAATATAAGCCAAGTTACCAAAACAAAAGGAAAGGTAAATGCTGGAATTTTAAGTTTTATAAAAAAGTGTTGCAACATTGCTGCAAGCACAGAACCTACAATAACAACAATCCAAGCCCAAACCACAGGTTTTAAAAATAGCATTACCGCTACTCCAACTAATGCAGCACTAAAACCGTAAAGTCCTTTGTTGATTTCTGTTTTGTCGTATTTTAGTAAATAAGCAATACTAGTTCCGCATATTGTAGCTAAAAGTGCTGAAAAACCCATTATAGGCGAACCATAGAAAATTCCAATAAGGAAAATCAAACCTGTAATACTATTTTCTTGAAGCATTATTTGTCCAAGCCCTTTAAGTATAACAGATACAATTGAAACAGATTTGCTAAGTGCTGTATTTTTATTGTTTAATTTTGACTTCATCTTTTAAAAATTAATCTCTATATTATTCATTCTCAGAGGTGCTACATTAGAAATAGGATTAGCATCACGAACTGATAAAGTATGAAATTGTTTTTCTTTATTTAGTTTCGATGATGAAAGTTTTTGCGTATAAACAGTCCATTGTTGCAAAGGTTCAATTTTATACGAAAGCTCATTTTCAAAACCATTGTAAAAGACTATTACTAATTGATTTTTGCCTTTTTTGAGTGGAAGAAAAACAATTTCCTGATTAGAATTTACACGGTCTGGCGAAAAATGTGCTGTAATGTACTCGCCATTTAGCAAGATATAAAGAGCATTACCACTTTTTATTTCAATCGCTATTTGTTGTTCCTTTGTAGATTCAATTTCCTGCACAAATACAATTCCAGATTTTGGAAAAACTTCTTCTGTTACAATTTTCCCATAAGGAAATTGATTTACTTTTGTCCACTTTTCATCGAGTGTTATATTAGAATTTCCTTCTAAATCTGGTAAGTTCCCAAAAACCATGCTACTACGTCTCCTGTACAAATCACCCCATTTTACTATATTTTGAACCAATCTTACAATTTTTTTATTATATGAGTTTAATGTAATATTTTGCTTGTTCCCATCAATTTCAACAATGATTTCTCGTCCAAGTTCGTTTTCAGAAAACATTATTTCTGGGGTAATATGACGTTTTGTAGTATTGAAAGCCCAATCATAACCAATTAAACTTTTGTATCCGCAATAGTAATTGAGGCTTGAATGCCCAAAAACGGGAGAAGAATTTTGTGGAGTTAGCACAGTATTTGCAATAATTTTAGGTAAAATAGCAAAACCATTTTCAAAAGAAACTTTAAGTACAGAATAAGGTAGTTCAGACGTTGTTTTCGGAAGGCGTATATTCCAATCATCACCATGTTTTTTTGGAGGATAAAAATCGCAAAGTTCATTTGTTTCCAACACTTTAACCTCAGCAATAGAGCCTTTAAAACCTGAAATGCCAATATCTTTTCCATAAAAATCTTTCTTCACAAAAAGATACAAATCTCCATTTTTTGTGGTAACCTCACCCCAATTAAATGTGTGATCAAACGGATTTGCACTTGTGCCATAAATTGCTTCAGAATTTGCTTTTACCCATTTTCCCATTTCTAATAGCACTTCGCTTTCAAATTCAACTACAGAGCCATCGCCACGTGGTCCGATATTGAGCAAATAATTTCCACCACGACTAATAACTTTTATCAAACTTGTTATTTTTTCATCAACTTTAACCTGAACACTTCCACGCTTTTGCCATGAACGATAACCCCAAGTTTCATCAAACATAGAAGCAGCTGTTTGCCATGGAATTCCGAGTTTGTAATCAGGATATTTATTGTCGGGCATTACTGAGAAATCCACATAATCGTTGCCTAATCTTCCACTAATCATACATTGCGGTTGCAAATGGCTGACTAAATCATACAAACCTTTACTCTGTGCAGGTGTAAGCGAACCCATATCGAACCAAATTTCAGAAATATCGCCGTAATTAGTCATAATTTCTTCTACTTGCTTTTTGTTAAATTCGTAATGTTCATCGGTCAATGGATCGGCATTATGGCTCGAAATTGGATAGGCATGAGGGTAATTCCAATCAATAAGAGAGTAATAAACAGCAAAATCTATACCTCCTCTTTTGCAAGCATCGGCTAATTCTTTCATTAGATCTCTTCCATAAGGAGTAGCATCAACAATATTGAAATCGGTGTATTGAGAATGATACATGCAAAAACCGTCGTGATGTTTAGATGTGAAAACAATTGAACGCATTCCTGCATCTTTTGCCAATTTCACAATTTCATCTGGATTCCATTTTGTTGGATCAAATTGCTTTGCAGTATTTCCATACCAATCGCTAAAAATTCCAGCGAAAGATTGTATTTGTTCGCTATAACCACGCTCTACAGGTTTTCCATCATACACTCCCCCATAAACAGAATAAAGTCCAAAATGAATAAACATTGAAAACTTTTGGTCGAGCCATTGCTGAGATGGCTTTTGCTGAGCCAACATAAGCAAAGGAAAACACAAAAACAGACTTAAAGTTTTGTACTTCATCTTTAAATTTTCCCAATAATTTATGTCGCAAATATAATGTTTTTTAGATTGTACTAATTTAATTAATGTAAACTAAGTATTATTGATAAATTTAATTCATAATATTAAAAAATTTGTTAATTTTGGAATATGATTTTTCACAAAAAAACATATGCTTACTTATTTAATACTTTTATAATTAATTTAGTAAAATATTTCTTTTTATCCTATAAGATTGTATCTTTGTAATGCTTAATTAATTGACACCGCTTATGAATGAATATTTTAGACACAAGAACACTTTACTTTACAACAATGATATTCTAGATAAAAACCTTTTCAAAGAAGAGTTTATTGATTTAATTGTAACTTCTCCACCGTATAATGTTGGAATAGAATACAATTCAAATGATGACGAGTTAAGTTACGAACAATATCTAAATTTTTCAGAACAATGGTTATCAAATTGTTTTAAATGGAGTAAGGCACAAGCTCGTTTTTGCCTAAACATCCCATTAGATAAGAACAAAGGTGGCAATCGAGCTGTTGGAGCAGATTTAACAAAAATTGCACAAAAAGTTGGCTGGAAATACAAATCTACAATCGTTTGGAACGAAGGTAACATTTCTCGCAGAACGGCATGGGGAAGTTGGAAGTCTGCTTCTGCTCCTGTTGTTATAGCACCTGTGGAATTGATAGTAGTTTTATACAAAGACGAATGGAAAAAAACTAATGGAAGTAAAATTTCAGATATTACATCAGATGAATTTAAAGCGTGGACAAATGGAGTATGGACATTTAATGGAGAAAGTAAAAAACGAGTCGGACATCCTGCCCCTTTCCCAAAAGAATTACCATATCGTTGCATAAAATTGTTCAGTTATGTAGATGATTTAATTTTTGACCCATTTGCTGGCAGTGGAACGACACTGTTTGTTGCTTCAAACTTAGAAAGAAGAGCTATAGGAATAGAAATTGATAAAAGCTATTGCAAATTAGCTAAAAATAGAATTTTAAAAGAAACAGGAGTCTTAGATTTTAAAATATGACAAAGAAAAAATTAACACAAATAGATTTAGTAAAGGAATATTTTATTAAAAATCCTAAAAAAGATATTCCACATCCCAAAGTTGTAGATTGGGTTGTTTCTGAATGGAAAAAACAAACAGGAAAAGTTTTCCGTGATCCCGATCGTGCAATACGTTCGCTATATCAAAAAGGCTTTTTGATAAAAATAGACAAAGGAGTTTATAGATACGAGCCTAGTTTTGCTAAAAGTAAAAAACAAGAAAATTTCACAGCTGCACAAAAGAAAAAAATATTAGAAAAAGATGGATATAAATGTGTCGTTTGTGGTAAAGGTATAAAAGATAAAGTTGAGTTACATATTGATCATATTATTCCTAAGGATAAAGGAGGTAAAGCAACTATTGAAAACGGTCAAGTTCTATGCTCACAACACAATTTTTTAAAGAAAAACCTAAATCAAACTGAAACCGCAAAGAAAATGTTTATCAATCTCTATGAATTAACAAAACGTAAAGGAGAAAAAACATTAAATGAATTTTCTGCCGAGATTTTAAAAGTATTTGAAAAATATGGAATAAACGGTCACATAGATTGGAAAAAATAATTACTTAAGAATGAATCTACCCATTAAAAAACATCTCAATAATTTTGTTTTATTAAAATAATTTTCTACCTTTGTTACCAATAAAAGACATTAAAATATGAAAAATTATATTTGTCCTAAATGCAATGGTTATCTAAGTATTGATAATGAAATTGTATTTTTAACTAAAAATAACAAAGGCGAATCTGCTATAGTTTTATTAAGTGCAGAACTTGGTAATTACAGTTTTAGAAAAAATGACAATGTGGATTTTGAAGAAGGCGACCACGTAAATTTTATTTGCCCAATTTGTTACGAAAATCTTAATGCAGAAAATGTTGATGATAATTTAGCTTGTGTTAAGATGATAGACAGTAACGGAAAAGCAAAAAAAATAATGTTTTCAAAAGTTTTAGGTGAAAAATGCACTTACGCAATTAGCGACGAAGGAGTTGACTCTTTTGGGGACAATAAAGATACGTATTCAAATAGGTTTTAGTTTTTATTTTTTGTTTTCATATAGGTTGTTTTAAGGTGCGTTGAATTTTTTCTTCGCACCTTTTTTTATTTTTTTAGTTCTACCCTATCTAAAACTATTAAAAGATATTCTACTTTGATTTAACTTTTATAAACTCTCTCCAAAATTTTTCCTTAACAACAAAAATTGTAACAAACACAAGTAAAAGGCAAGTATTTAGAACATAAACTAAAGTTTGAGATTCTGGTTTTAGGAATACACTTATAAAATACAAACTCAAAGCTAAAACAAAATAGAACACAGCATTTCCAACTTCATAAGGTACTTTATAATATTTTTGTCCCCAGTAGAAAGAAAGTAATGTCATTAAGAAGTAACAAACAAGTGTAGCCCATGCAGCACCAACATAGCCGTAAATTGGAACTAACACTAAATTTAAAACAATAGTTATAACTGCTCCAAATATTGCAAGCCAAGCTCCGTATTTTGTCATGTCGTTTAGTTTGTACCAAATTGAAAAATTAAAGAAAATTCCTAAAAATAAATTTGCTATTAATAATATTGGTACGACTTTCAAACCTTCGTGATAATTAGGGGAAATAAAATATTTTATAATATCAATATAAAACATTACGCCTAAAAATATCATCAAGCCAAAGATTATAAAATATTTTGTTGCTTTTGCATAAAGTTGACGAGCATTACTTTCATTTTTATTTTGGAAAAAGAAAGGTTCTGCAGCGTATCTAAACATTTGGATAAAAAGCGTCATTAAAACAGCTAATTTATAGTTTGCACCATAAATTCCAAGTTGAGCCATAGGATTTAATTCTTCTGGCACCAAATGTTTTAACATAACTCTATCTAAAGTTTCATTTATCATTCCTGCAAAACCTGCTACCAATAAAGGTAAAGAATATTTTAAAATTGTTTTTAGAAGTTTAAAATCAACTTTAATTTTTACATTAAATATCTCTGGTAACAATATTATTAAAGTGATAATATTTGCTAATAAATTTGATATAAACACATAGCCTACTCCAATATTTGGAGAATAAATATTTAGTATAAATGAATCAGGATTTGAGTTTAAAAGTTTTGGACAATAAATTAGGAAGAATAAATTAAAACCTATGTTAGTACAAATATTTATAAGTTTTATAATTGCAAATTTCCATGCTTTATTTTCTAATCTAAGTCTTGCAAATGGAATTGAAGTAAATGCGTCTAAAGCAACAATAAGTGCCATCCACATAATATATTCGGGATGTTCTGAATATTGTATTGCTGAGGCTATAGGCTTTAGAAAGACAATAATTATAATTATAAAAATACTGGAAGTAACAGTTAAACTAAAAAGTATTGAAGAATAGACTTTGTTAAAGTTTTGTTTATCGTTGCCAAACCTAAACAAGCCAGTTTCCATTCCATAAGTTAAAAGTATCAACAGAAAAGTTACGTAAGCATATAATTCAGTAACAATTCCATAAACTTCGGGCAAGAACAAACGTGTATAGAGTGGTACTAACAAATAGTTGAGCAAGCGTCCCAAAACACTGCTAAATCCATAAATCACAGTTTGACCGGCTAATTTTTTCAGTTGTTTATTCACCGTAATTATTTTTTACAATGATAATTAATTGAATTTGATTTAGGAAGTGTTTTGATTTGAGTTATTAACGGACAACAGTTTGTAAAGTTGACGGTGTCTCATAAGTGCTCAACTGCTTCGTTGCTTTCGATATTCGGACTCAGTCACGTACATCTGGTACGCTCCTTTGTCCTCAATCTCAGATGCCTTGCATTTGAACACTTCTAATCCACCTTTATTTTTGTCCGTTAGAGCTGAAAGCAAAAGTTCGTAAAATAGCTTATTCTTTTAATAATACCTATAAACTATTTCTATAACTGGCGATTTGCTCATATCGGCAGGATTTGTGCCAGGTTTACCTTCGGGTACGGGTTTGTCTAATTTTTCAAAATGTTGTACCCAGTAAGCATCAATGCTATCGGTTTTAGAATTTTTGAAAGTCATTGATAAAGATTCAAAAATTGGATTTTGAAGTGAGTCTAAATATGCAAAGCGAACTAACTCACTACAATAAAATTCATCGTTGCTTTCATTATAAGCATAATCGTATTTTTTGCCTAAATTTTTCTCAGCATTTTTTATTGCGTTTGGGATAATGTATTCAAATTCTTTTTTCAACCTCCCTACTACAATTAAATATTTATTATCGATAAAAGCAGAATTTTTAAAATAATCTTCCAAAGGTGTTTTCACAACTCCACTAAAAGGAATTGCTTCCAACACATAAGTTTTTTCATTCTCAACACTAACAATTCCGACATGAGTAAAAGCAAGTTCTGTGTTTTGTCCTGTCGAGCTTTGAATAGCATTATGTAAACCAGACTCCTCCTTCCCTACAGAAAATAACAAATCGCCTGTTTGAAGATTAAACTCATCATTTTTATTTTCACATGAAAGAAATAAAATAAAAAAACTAAGACAAAGTAAAAAATAGAATTTAGGCATAATTAAAAATATTATTATACTACAATTTTTCAATTTGTTTTATTGTTATTAAGTTTACTGTCCAGTATATGGCAAAAGCAATAATGCCAGTTATAGAAACTGCAATAAATTCACCAAAACCAAAACTTCTTTCCCAAAATACTAATCCAAAAATTAATCCTGATATAATGCAAAGTATTGTAGTAAATTGAAAAAGTGTTAATCCCCAAACTTTTTTATAAGACTTAAATTTTTCCCAAAAAGGCAGTGTTAACACTAATTGAATTGTAATTGCAATAAATGTACTTATAGGTACAAATATTGTAAAAAAGCCATTATCAGGTTTGCTAAAGGCATCTCCATCGTAAATAATAAAATTGAGAATTACTAAAACTCCAAGCACTGCAAATATTCCAAGTATTGTTGGCAATATTATTTTAATGATTTTAACTTTCATATTTATATTTTTTAGTTTTAAACGCTCAAATTATTGAAATATTTTATTTTTATGCTTCAAATATCAATAAAAAATTACACAATAAACCAAGTATCTTCTAATTTTATGTATTTTCGCAATGTTTGTTAATATTTTTGTTTTATGAAATGTCTTAAATATTTTTTCACCATAATCTTTTCCCTATTTTTAGGAAACGCGTATTGCTGTACAACTGCTGTAATATCAGGCAAAGCCACTAAAGATGGTCGTCCTATAATTTGGAAACTGAGAGATACTGATTTTTTAGAAAACTATGCTAAAAAATTTCCTGCCGAAAAAGGAAAATATGCTTTTATAGGAATTGTAAATTCAATTGACAGTTTAGGTAAAGAAGTTTGGGGCGGAAATAACGAACTAGGTTTTGCAATTATGAATAGTGCCTCATTTAACGTAAATCTAAACGATAGTGCAAAAGTTAAAGATAAAGAAGGCTATTTTATGAAAAAAGCTTTAGAAACATGCAAAAATTTAGAAGATTTTGAAAATTTGTTAAACAGCACTCCAAAACCTATGGGATTAGCTACTCATTTTGGAGTAATTGATGCAAAAGGTGGTGCTGCTTTTTACGAAGTAAATAATTATACTTGGACAAAATATGATGCAAACGACCCAAACATTGCTCCTGATGGTTTTATTTTAAGAACAAATTTTTCTGAAACAGGAAAACCAAATATTGGATACGGCTTTGTAAGATTGCAAACTGCAAAACTTATTTTTGATAAAGCAATAAAAGAAAATTCTATAGATTATCGCGATATAATACAAAAATTCTCAAGATGTTTATATAATCCTATTACAAAAAATGATTACAGAGAAATTTACGAAAAAGAAACTGCAAGCGATAAATTTATACATTCCGACAATTTAATTACAAGCTATGGTTCTGCTTCTTGTATTGTTATTCAAGGTGTTAAGAATAATGAAGTTCCACAATTTACTACAATGTGGACAATGATAGGCTATCCTAACACATGTATTGCTTTGCCACTATGGGCAAGTGAATCAGAATTACCAAATGCAGTAATTTACAATGATTCGTTAAAAAATTCAAAGCTAAATCATTACAATATGAAGCTATTTAAAGAATGCTACCCAATAGACAACCCAGACGGATACCACTATTTACAAATTTCTAAATTGGTAAATAAAGAAAATAATGGATATATTCAGATTATTGAACCTATTGAAAGGAACATTTTTGATGAAACAGAAAAAAAATTAGCTAAATGGCGAAATAAAACACCTCCTAAATCAGAAATAGAAAATTTTTACACTGAATTAAACTATATTGTGGAAAAAACTTATGAAAAATTGATTGAGAAATAAGATTTATAAAATAATATTACTCTACTTTTATAAATCTCTTTAGTTCAAAGTCGTAGTCATAAATTTCGCCTTCTTCGATATTATACCACCAGCCCATTATGGTAATATCTCCATTTTTCACAGCTTTTCGTATATATGGATATCGCATTAAATGGTCAATTTGCACAAGCACATTCATCTTTTCTGTATAAACACTTCTATCTTCCTCTGAGATTATTTTTTTTGCTATTTGTTCTTCTACAATTTTCTTTACAGGTGCTGCTAATTCCAACCATTTTTTTGTGTGTGGTAGTTGTTTCATATCCTTATCGCTGTGATATATTGCTTCACAACCTCCACAATTAGAATGTCCACAAACGATTATGTGGTTGACTTTCAACTGTTTAACAGCATATTCAATTACCGCAGAAGTGGCAACAAAAGTATTTGAACGTCTATCATAATAAGGCACAAAATTGCCTATGTTACGAACAACAAACAACTCACCTGGAATAGTTCCAGTAACCAAGTTTGGCACAACACGAGAATCGGAACAACCAATATATAAGGTATGTGGATTTTGATGTTTACCTAATTGTTCAAAAAATTCCTTTTTAGGGATATGTTCATTAGCTTTAAAACCACGAATTCCCTCAAATAATTTATTATAGTTAACCTGTTCAGAATTATCAAGTCCAGGTGTTATTTTCCTTATTTGCTTTCTTAATAGATTTAATGTTCTTCTCATAAAAATAGTTCTTAATCTGTCAATGAATTAATAAAACAAATATAATTATTTTTTAATGGAAAAATCAAATACACATTATTTTTTTGAACTAAACACAAAAAAACTTGCCCAAGCCAAAACCCGGACAAGTTTTTTATTTTTACTTAAAAAATAACGACTTTATGAACTTTTAACTAATTAATTTTTTACACAACGAACAGAATAGCCACTATTCTTATTGTCGTCATAAATAGGTGCAGTAATTTCAGTACGATTCAACATCAAGCTCCATGCTCTATTTGTCTCATACTCAGTCGCTGACCACCAAAAGCCATAGTTTTCAAAATCGAAACAATCTGTAATAGATGGAGCGTAAAGACCGCCACCACGAGCTGTAAAACCAGATTCATTACTAGCTACATTTCCATCCCCCCAGTGTTCTGGACCAGTTTCTTTAAGTTTAGCACCAGCGACATCTTCTCCTCCCAAATAATTTATTAATTGTTCCCATTCTGCTTTACTTGGCAAATGCCAGCCATCAGGACAAATACCTTGTACTTCACTAGGATTAGATTCGCTACTTCCTTCTTCATTCATAACGGCGGACCAATCATATAAATAACCGTAATCTTCAACATTTGAGACATTACAACCACTAGCCCAATAATTACTACCATCTGTTGGTACATAAGCAAGATTTTCTGCCATCCATATTTGAGAGCCTATTTTTATCCATGTATATAATTTGTTATCACGCGAATCCACAAAACTTCCACTTATTTCTTCTGCCGCAGGTTGATAAAAAATGATACTGTCAACATCAGCAACTATATACTTGCCTATTATATTCCCGTTTTTCATTATATAAAGGGTATCGTTTTGTGCAAAAGCAATATTTAACGACAAACCAAAAAATGCTAATAAACTAATTGAAATAATTTTTTTCATGATAATTTTCTCCTATTTTTAATTTTGTTTTATAATTTTTACTGTTTCACTGTGTGTGCCATAGATATAGCGACAAAAATAAATACCTTGTGGCAAAGTGTTTAAGTCAATAGCTGTCTGACTATCAACAAGTTTGTAGCTCATTAGAGTTTTGCCATCCAAACTAAGCACAAGCAAATCTCCACCAAGTTTATCGCTTGGCAAGTTAATGTTTAGCAAGTTACTTGCAGGATTTGGATAAACTGTTAACATATCTTCTTGTTCACTTGGCAAATAAATGCCTGTATAATCACTAAAACTCATATACCTTATTTCGTTAATAACATATTCAACATTGCTATTGTCAGTTTTATGCACTACAATGTTGCCACCTGAAAAGCTTAGTTTACTAATACTACTAAGCTGGTAAATGTCCTGAGTTTCGTTGGTATTTATGTACATGCTCTGTGCCGAAATAGGTAAAACAAAAAAAACAAAAAAAACAAATACCAAAATTGATGTGATAAATTTATTCTTCATAATTAAAAAATTTTAATTTTACTTAATAATTAATTGCAACAAAGATAATCATTTTTTGTAAAACAATATATTTAACAACATTTTTTTACACTAAATACTGTAAAAACTTATACATTATAAAAATATACTGCTGAAATCTACAAACTATTTTTTGACGAACTCAACTATTTTCTCTAAAACAAGTGGTTCTATAGTGTTTTGAATTGTAAAATACTCACTAATTACACCAGTTTCTGACTTTTGGAATAAATGGTTAAGACCTTCAATAGCTACAATTTGCACTTCTTTTATAGTTTTTAAATTATTTTCTATGCTATTTAAGTTATCTTCCATTTTTACTTGCAAGTCAGTAGAGCCATTTATAGCTAAAACCCTGCATTTTACTTTCTTAATATATTTGCGTGGGTCAATTTTTATAAAATACTTCATCCAAGGCGATGATAATTGCATAACAGCAACATTTATTGCAGCATCTCCAATTTGATATTTTTGTCTTTCTTCTTCGGAAAAATGCTGAGCATATTTATCGTAAATAATTTTAATATTTTTTCGCAACTCATACATATCCATATTTTTTGTTGCTATATCAAGAATTTCGGATTGCATTTCGCACATAATATCAATATGCTCATCAGGAAAATCAAGACTTTTATTTACATCTTTCAATTGCTGAACTAAAAGCTCTTTAATTGGCACTCCAGGACCTGCAAGACTAATTATAAAATTTAACTTTTTTGTTTCTTTTGCTGCTAACATAAAAGCAATCAGTCCACCTTCGCTATGTCCTAAAACTCCAATATTTGTTTTGTCTATATTTGGGAAATCATAAAAATAATTTAATACAGCCTCAGTATCTGTCATAAAATCATAAGTGGTAGAATTTGCAAAATCGCCCTTAGATTCAGCTATGCCTCTATCATCATATCTAAACACAGCTATTCCACTTTGTGTTAAGTAGTCTGCAATTACCATAAAAGTTTTATGTCCTACAATTTCTTCGTTTCTATCTTGAGCTCCCGAACCGCTTACTAAAATTACCAAAGGATATGATTTTAAAGTGTCTGGAATAGTTAAAGTTCCGCATAAAACAGAATTTCCTCTTACATTTTCAACACAAATATTTTTTTCTAAATAAGGAAATGGCGGTTCTGGTGTTTGAGGACGATTTAAAAATGCAAATTCAGAATTATTAGTAATTTTCAATTCAGTTTTTAATTCTGATTTTCCTTGTTTCCAAACTCCCGAAAAAGTTTGTGTTTCATCAATTAATTTTCCACAAAAACTCGCAGGTATTTTCTTAAAATTACAAAACAAACTATCACCATCATAATAAGTGTCATTAGATTCCATTTTGTAAAGAAATTGCTCAGGAATAAACAAATAGGCTGAATTATTTTCATCAATAGAAATTATTATTTCGATTGAATCTTGATTTGCAATAATATTTCCTTGTAAATATGTTAAATTTGAATTTTGAGAAAACGCATTAATCGAAATTCCCAGAAAAACACAAAATATTAGTTTTTTCATTTTTATATTTTTAAATTTATATAAAATATTTTGCAATCTGATAAGCAGCAAAACCAACAATCCAAGCTATTATTGTTGTATAAATTCCAGAAAAAATTGCCCATTTAAGTTTTGATTCTTTCCAAATGGCTGAGATTGTTGCTATACAAGGAAAATAAATTAAAATAAACAAAATAAATGCTAAAGCTACAGCTTTATTATAAACTTTTTCGCCTGCTTTTTCACCAAATGCATAAGTCTCGGCTTTAAGTTTATTTTGCAAAGAGCCTGATTCTAAGTCTTCATCAGCTTGATAGAGAACTCCCATTGTGCTTACTGTAATTTCTTTACCTGCAATACCAGCAAGAATAGAAACGCTCATTTTCCAATCAAAGCCAAGTGGTTCCATAACAGGTGCTACAAAATGACCGATTTTTCCTATATAAGATTTTTCGTGTTCTTCGCTACGTTTTTGGAACTCTAACTCATGAATTTTTTCTGTATTTGGATGTGCTTGTTTCTGTTCTGCAGCAATTAACGATTCATAATCTTTTGAATAATCAATATTTTTTGGAAAATATCCTAAAAGCCAAATAATAATAGAGCCTATTAATATTACTCCTGCAATTTTTTTCAAATATTCTTTACCTCTATCCCATGTGTAAACTAAAAGTAATTTTGCTGTAGGTTTACGATATGGCAAAAGTTCCATAACAAAAGGAGCTTCTTTTTGTTTTAAAATTGTTTTACTAAAAAATTTAGAAACAATAAGAGCTAAAATTATTCCAAACAAATAAATTCCGAATAAAATTAAAACAGGATGTTCAGGAAAAAATGCAGAAATCATTAGAATATAAACAGGCAATTTAGCCGAACACGACATAAAAGGCAAAATCATCATTGTCAAAATTCTATCCCGTCTATTTTCTAAAATTTTAGTACTCATAATCGCTGGCACAGTGCAACCAAATCCCATAATCATTGGAATAAAAGATTTTCCATGTAAGCCTATTTTGTGCATATATTTATCCATCAAAAATGCTGCCCGCGACATATATCCTGTATTTTCCAAAATACCTATAAAGAAAAATAGAATGAAAATATTTGGCAAAAACACCAACACGCCTCCTACTCCACCTATTGCTCCATCAAGCACCAAATCCTTAAAGAAGCCAGGTTTCATTACATTTGCTAAATATTTGGATAAAGAATCTATTCCATTTTCCAACCATTCCATTGGATATTTTCCAAGTTCGAAAGTGGCAAAAAATGTTAAACCCATAAAAGCTAAAAAGATTGGAATTCCCCAAAATTTATGAGTTAAAATTTTATCAAGCTTTTCAGACCTCGTATCTGTTTTTTTACCAGAAGTAATTTCCGTTATTGCACCATTTACATAGGCTTTACGAGCGTTTTTAACTATATTAAAAACATGATTATTGTGAAGATTTTCTAATCTTTTTATTTCAGAATTAGCCTTTCGCCTAATTTTATTTTGGCAAGGCAAGCCATCGAATAATCTATATATTAAATTATCTTTTTCTAATAAACCTATTGCTAAATAACGAGGCGATGCCACATAATCAGCCTTAGAACTGCGTTTTAAAAGTTTTTTTAATTTAGAAATAGATTGCTCAACTTGCCTTCCATAGTTTATGTAAATATGTCGTACATAAGGCTCTGTATTTTGATGAGTTTTGATTAGAGTTTCTAAAATCTTTTCGCGTGCAGAATTTTCTTCCTCTAATTCAGAGTAATTAATAATAGGTAAGCCGAGAAGTTTACTTAATAAATCAAAATCAGCTTGATATGAGCCAGACTCAGGATTATAATTACGCAATGCCAAAACTATTTTAGCATCCATATCTATAAACTGAGTTACTAAATTCAAATCTGCCTCTAAGTTTTCAAAATCAACTATCCCTAAAAAAACATCAGGAAAATCTGTTAACACTTTATTTCTAAGCCTTTTACGCGGATAATCATCGCCATAAATAGTCGAAATTTTAGGCAAATAGTTGATAGAAAAATTATATCCTTTAAATTTATATTCTGTTTGATTTTCAAAAATATTTGTATCAGAAGTTTCTTCATTAGAAAATACATCAATCACTATTTCCGCATGATCTTCAGCCAAAATTTCTTGAAGTTGAAGATTATCTGATTCTACTAATTTTATAAATCTTAAATAATTCGCCGGAAGTCTTTTTTTTCGCTTACAACCAACAAAATTAAATTTATAATAGCCAGCTTTGCTTTCTTTAGTAAAAATCAATTCAGTATTAGGACTAATTCCAAGCTTGCTAATACGCCGCCTTATGCCCCATCTACCAGTAATTTTACTTACAGTATATTCTTTGTTTAACTCTATATTTTGTTGAGCGACCATTTTGCAAATTTAATTTAATCTAAATAAAAGACAAAAAAAACTTAAAAATGTTTTCAACCAAAATTTGTTTATTTTTGGTTTTGAAAAATTAGAAGCCTAACTTCTTGATTTACAATTAAGTAAACAATGGTCGCAGAATGAAAATTCTCCACGAAGTCTTGAATCAATTAAGTTTGCAATTCTTTCTCTAAGAGGCAGAATATTTACTTTTAGCAAGACATCATTAGCAAAAGCGAACATCAACATAAGTTTTGCTTCTCTTGCATCAATTCCTCTTTGTCGCAAATACATTAGTGCATCTTGTCCAAGCTGTCCGACTGTAGCTCCATGCGAACATTTTACATCATCTGCATAAATTTCCAACTGTGGTCTTGTTCTCATTTTAGTTTGAGGAGTAAGGCACAAGTTATTATTTGTTTGATAAGCTTCTGTTTTTTGAGCATTTTTTCTTACAAGTATTCTTCCTAAGAAAGAGCCTTGTGCATGTTCGTCTAAAATTCCTTTATAAAGTTCATTGCTCATGCAATTTGGCACAACATGGTCTATTAAAGTAAAATTATCAACACGTTGGTCTTTGTCGGTAAGATTTAAACCATAAAGATTAGCTTCTGAATTTTCGCCTGCAAGTTTTGCAAATACATTATTTCTCAAAATTCCACCATGCAGAGAAATTACAAACGAATTGCAACGAGAATATTTTTCTAAATTAATAAAATGAGAATTAATAACTCCCGATTTATTTGGTTCATTTTGTATAGTGTGGTAATCTAATTGAGAATTTTCTCCAACATAAGATTCTGTAATATCAACAACAAAATTATTGCTCATGTTTAGAGTATGATCACAAATTACAAGAGAAAGTTTAGAATTTTTTCCAAGAACAAAAAGATTGCGTTTAAAAATATTTTTATTTCCAAAACCATGTGTAAGATTTACTAATTGAATAGTTTTATTTACTTCTATATTATCTGGCACATAAATAAAAACGCCGTCTTGAGCAAACATTGTATTTAAAGCTACAAAGCCATCTTCTATTTCGCTTGGATATTGATTATAATATTTTTCAATAATTTCAGAATATTTTGCTTTAGCTTCTTGTAAACCACAGATTATTACTCCTTTATTCAAATCTGTAATTGGTTCATTATCTTTATAATATTCGCCGTTAGATAAAAGTACAACATGAGTATCTAAATTTTCTACTTCACATTTAAAAAACTCATTCAAATTCACAACAGCACCACGCGATTCTATGGAAAATTCATAATCTTTATTCAGTATATCAGCTATTCCAGCATTTCTATAATTCTCGTTCTTATTATCAGGTATTCCAAGTTTTTGAAAAATTTCAAAAGCTTTTTTTCTATAATTAGAAAGCTTTTCGGACTCATTATTTTTTAATTTATCCTTAAATTCTTCAAAAACATTTATATATTTTTCGTAAGTTTTTTGAATATCCATAATAGTTTGTTTTATTCTCCTAATTCTTCTTTTATCCAGCTATAACCTTTTTCTTCTAACTCAAGCGCAAGTTCTTTGCCTGCCGATTTTACAATTTTTCCATCATACAAGACATGAACAAAATCAGGTACAATAAAGTCTAACAGACGTTGATAGTGAGTGATAACTATAGCAGAATTTTCTGGAGTTTTAAGTTTATTAACTCCATTAGCCACAACTCTAAGAGCGTCAATATCAAGTCCTGAGTCTGTTTCGTCAAGAATTGCGAGTTTTGGTTTTAACATAGCCATTTGAAAAATTTCATTTCTCTTTTTCTCGCCTCCCGAAAAGCCAACATTTACCGAACGATTAGCTAAGTCGCTTTTTAATTCTACAAGGTCTTTCATTTCACGCATATATTTTAAAAACTCGCCACTTGACATTGGTGGTAAATTTTTAAATTTACGCTGTTCATTAACTGCGGTTTTCATAAAGTTAATCATACTTACACCGGGAATTTCGACAGGATATTGAAAACTTAGAAAAATTCCAGCTTTTGCTCTTTCTTCAACATTCAAATCGAACAAATTTTTCCCTTCGTAATAAATTTCACCTTCGGTAACAATATAGTTTTCGTTACCTGTAAGCACAGCCGATAAAGTTGATTTTCCTGAACCATTAGGTCCCATTATGGCGTGAATTTCGCCAGGTTTAACTTCAAGACTTAATCCTTTTAAAATTTTCTTTCCGCTTACTTCTGCATGTAAGTTCTTAATAACTAACATATTATATGTTTTTTTATTATTATTTAATTTATTTTTAAAATTTTATCCAACACTTCCTTCCAAACTAATTTGTAATAATTTTTGTGCTTCTACCGCAAATTCCATTGGTAGCTTATTTATAACTTCTTTGGCATATCCATTTACTATCAATCCTATTGCATCTTCGGTTGAAATTCCTCTTTGATTGCAATAAAAAATTTGGTCTTCGCTAATTTTTGATGTAGTGGCTTCGTGTTCTACAACTGCTGTATCATTATCTACATCGATATAAGGAAAAGTATGAGCACCACATTTATCTCCTAAAAGTAAAGAGTCGCATTGTGAGAAATTTCTTGCATTTTCTGCATTTTTTCCAACTTTCACTAATCCACGATAAGAATTTTCGCTTTTTCCAGCCGAAATACCTTTAGATACAATTATAGAGCTTGTATTTTTTCCAAGATGTATCATTTTTGTTCCAGTATCGGCTTGTTGAAAATTATTTGTAACTGCTACTGAATAAAATTCTGAAGCAGAATTATCGCCTTTTAAGATTGTACTAGGATATTTCCAAGTAATTGCCGAGCCAGTTTCGACTTGTGCCCAACTAACTTTTGAATTTTCGCCTTGACAAATTGCACGTTTTGTAACAAAGTTATAAACACCACCTTGCCCCTCTTTATTTCCCGGATACCAATTTTGCACTGTTGAATATTTTACCTCCGCATCTTTCATTGCAATAATTTCAACTATAGCAGCATGAAGTTGATTTTCGTCACGTATTGGTGCTGTGCAACCTTCCATATAGCTTACATAAGAACCTTCCTCAGCAATAATCAAAGTCCTTT
>DAONZU010000003.1:43467-52922 GCA_035406965.1 Bacteroidales bacterium | reverse complement strand
TTTATACGTTAAATTTTTAATTTTGTTGTCCTAAAAAAGGGGACCATTATAGTTTACCCCAACCCTTTTACAGATTTTATCCATATTGACCTTCCTGCTTCTGCAGATAATTGCGAAATTAGAGTGTTCGACCTTATGGGAAAACTAATATATTCAAAAAAAACACATAGTAACAACACTCCATTAAATTTAAGCCAACTTGTTTCAGGAACATATCTAATACAAATACAAACAAAACAAAATATATTTAGCAAACGTATAGTTAAAAATTAGTAAATCGATTTGACTTTCTATCAAATTTTTTTCTCCAAACAAATAAAAAACAAAAAAATGCTTTTTAATTAAAAAAATGTATATATCTTTGCAACTCAATTTTGTGGCGGATGTGGCGAAATTGGTAGACGCGCTAGACTTAGGATCTAGTGCCGCGAGGCGTGGGGGTTCGAGTCCCTTCATCCGCACAACAACCGCATGAGTTTCGGACAAGAAATAAATGCGGTTTTTTTAACTTTTTATAAATTATAACTAAAACAAAACAAATGGAAGTTGTACTAAATCAAATCGATGAACTAAACGCAACTCTAACCGTAAACGTTGCTGATTCTGATATAGAAGAACGCGTAGAAAAAACCCTTAAAGATTATCGCCGTAAAGCAAATGTTCCAGGATTTAGACCTGGAAATGTGCCTATTGGCTTAATAAAAAAAATGTACGGACAAGCAGTTCGTGTTGAAGAACTAAACAAAACTGTTTCAAATGCAATAAACGACTATATCGTAGAAAATAAACTAAATGTTATTGGCGACCCTCTACCAAACGAAAGCCAAAAACAAATTGATTTAGAAAATAAAGAATTTAGTTTTGTTTTCGATATTGCTTTAGCTCCAGAATTTGAAGTAAAACTTAGCAAAAAAGATAAACTTACTAAATATGTAATTACCGTTGATGACGAAATGGTAAATTCAGAAATTGAACGCTACAAACAAAGAATGGGCGAAGTTGCTGATATTAAAAAATCAACAGAAAAATCTATACTAAAAGTTGATATGATTGAGCTTACCGAAAATGGCGAAGTTAAAGAAAATGGTTTAGAATTAGTTGATTCTTCAATTTCTGTAAACGTTATAAAAGACGAAAAAATTAAAAAAGAACTTATTGGCATTGAAGCTGACACTATTAAAGATATAGATATTAAACTTGCTTATCCTAACGAAACTGAATTATCATCTTTATTAGGTATTGCCAAAGAAGAATTAGAAAACACAAGCAATTTATTTAGAATTACAGTAAAACTTGTAAGAGAATATCAAGCTGGTGAATTAAATCAAAAACTTTTTGATGCTGTTTACGGCGAAAACGAAGTAAAAAGCGAAGAAGAATTTGTTGCAAGAGTAAAAGAAGACTTGATAGCTACTCATTCTCGCGATACCAATTATAAATTGTCTTTAGACGCAAAAGATAAGGTTGTTAAAAAAACAGAAGTAGCTTTACCAGAAGCATTCTTAGAACGTTGGCTTAAAGCTTCAAATAAAGAACTTAAAGAAGAAGAACTTAAAAACGAATTTCCAAGATTTCTTGAACACTTAAAATGGACTTTAATTAAAACAAATATTGCAAAAGCAAACGAATTAAAAGTTAACAACGAAGACCTTCTTGAAGTTGCTAAAGAAAGAATTAGAGCGCAAGTTGCTCAATATGGAATTATGAGTATTCCAGAAGAATTCTTAGAAAAACATGCTAAAGAAAGCTTAGAAGATAAAGAATTAGTAAATAAACTTTACGAGCAAGCTTTAGAAGAAAAAGTGATTGATTATATAAAAGAAGCAGTAAAAGTCGAAGAAAAAGAAATAAGCCTTGAAGATTTTTATAAATTATTCACCTAATTATTTTATTCAATCATCTTTATAAATTCCTCTTCGCTAACAATTTTAATATTTAGTTCTGTAGCTTTTTTAAGTTTTGCAGGACCTATATTTTCGCCAGCAACAAATAAATCTGTGTTTTTAGAAATAGAACTCACATTTTTACCACCGTGTTGTTCAATTACAGATTTTATTTCATCACGAGAATAATTTTTAAAAGTACCAGAAATAATTATTGACATTCCTTGCAATTTATCGCTAAGCGATTCATTTTCATCTTCTTGCATTTCGAATTGCAAGCCAGCATTCATTAAATCTGCAATAAGTTGTGTGTGTTCTTTATTGCTAAAATATTCTATTATGCTATCTGCAATTCTGTCGCCAATTTCGTCAACTTGCATTAGTTCTTCTTTACTTGCATTAGACAGATTTAAAATATTTTTAAATGCTTTTGCCAAAATTTTAGCCACAGTTTCGCCCACAAATCTAATTCCAAGAGCAAAAAGCACTCTATCAAAACTTACTTCTTTTGATTTTTCAATACTGTTAATAATATTATTAGCAGATTTTTCTGCCATTCTATCCAAAGGTAAAATATCTTCTTTTTTGAGTTTGTACAAATCCGAAATTGAGCGAACTAATCCAGTATCATAAAGTAAAGCAACTGTTTCTTCGCCAATATTTTCGATATTCATAGCTTTTCGCGAAATAAAATGTTCTATTTTTCCTTTTATTTGTGGTGGACAATGGTCAGAATTTGGACAAAAATGTCTTGCTTCGCCCTCTGGTCTATAAAGTTGAGTTCCACATTCTGGACAGTGAGTTATAAATTGCGTAGGCGAAGAATTTTCATCATGAGATTCTACTCCAACAATTTTAGGAATTATTTCTCCACCTTTTTCTACAAACACAATGTCGTTAATGCGAATATCTAAAAGTGCAATTTGGTCGGCATTGTGTAGCGAAGCCCGTTTTACAACTGTTCCTGCTAGTTGCACAGGTTCTAAATTTGCAACTGGCGTAACAGCTCCTGTTCTACCAACTTGATAATCAATACTTAAAAGTTTTGTGCTAACTTGCTCTGCCTTAAATTTATACGAAATTGCCCAACGTGGCGATTTTGCTGTAAATCCTAAAATTTCTTGTTGTGCAAAAGAATTTACTTTTATTACAATTCCGTCAATATCGTAACTTAAATTTTTTCTTTCCTCGTCCCAAAATTTAATATAATCATAAACTTCAGAAATTGTTTTGCAAAGTTTACTATGTTCCGAAATTTTAAATCCCCAAGATTTTAATTGCTGTAAACTTTCCCAATGAGTTGTAGCAGAGAGGTTTTTACCCATCATATAATAAAAATAGCAATCTAAATTTCGCTTAGCTACTTCGCGAGAATCAATCATTTTTATTGAGCCTGATGTTGCATTTCGTGGGTTTGCAAAAGGAGATTCTCCATTTTCTTCACGAATTTTATTCAATTCATCAAAAACTTTGTGAGGCATAATTATTTCGCCACGAATTTCAAAATTTTGGGGAATATTTTCGCCAGAAATAGAAAGTGGAATACTTCTTACAGTTTTTATATTTTCGCTAACATCATCGCCTTGCGTGCCATCGCCACGAGTAACCGCTCTTAAATATTTTGAATTTTCATAAGAAACCGAAATCGAAGCTCCATCAAATTTTAACTCGCAAACATATTCTGGCTCTACTTCTAATTCTTTCACAATTCTATTATGAAAATCATTTAGTTCTTCAGCAGAATATGTATTTCCTAAAGATAACATTGGGAATTCGTGAGTTACAGTTTTAAAGACATTGGAAATATCGCTTCCTACTCTCTGAGTTGGACTGTCGGCTTGTTTAAATTGTGGATATTTGTTTTCTAATTCTATTAATTCAGCCAAAAGTTTATCAAATTCAAAATCGCTAATGCTAGGATTGCTTAACACATAATAACTATGATTATGTTTGTTTAATTCTTCGCTAAGTTTTTTAATCCTAAATTCAATATTTTCCATAGTTAAAATTTATGTTTTGACAAATATAAAAAATATTAAAATAAGTTTAAGATTTTTTCATTAACTTAGTAGCTTAAAAATTTAATTATGAAAAGACTATTTTCTATACGATTTTTATTGAGCATATTAGTTCTAACAGTTGCTATAACTTCATGTTCAGAAAACAAAAAACCAAAAAGACCTGACGAAAAACAACACTCAGAGCAAGATAATATTGAAGTTTCTAAAAAACTTTTATATGTTTTTTTTGAATTATTAAATAAAGAAGATTTCGAAACTTGCTATACTCATTTTTCCGATTCTTTAAAACAAAATATTGAAAAAGAAACTTTTATTAAAACAATAAAAGAAAGAAATACAGAGTTCCCAAATTCTGATAGTTTAGGAATTTACTATACACAAGTTTTATCAACAGGATTAGGAAATGTTTATACATTTTATTACCGTGTATTTTCAAAATCAGAATTGATTTTTTATGAAAATCTTAGTATATGTTTTCATAAAGATTTACCAAAAATTTTAGGATATAATTATTCGAAAAATATTTTTTACACTCCAAAAATGGCAAACGATACTGATTCAGATTTAAAAATATTTTTAGAAAACACATATCAAATCTTGAATAGTGGAGATTTTGAAAAAGCATATGCTCTGATTGATGAGACTGTGAAAGAGAAAATGGATTATTCAAAATTAGAAGCTGGTTTTAAAGAAATAATATTAAAGTACAAATCTAATTATTCTTTTTCTGTAAAATCAATTTGGACTGAAATTTTATATGGAGTTCCTGTTTTAAATATAATTGTTGATGCTTCAAATTTTGGTGGTGATAGATTTTTAGATAAAATTATAATTTCAGATAGAAATGGAAAATTTTTTGTTGCATATCTAGAAAGAGAAGATTTTGAAAAAACAGAATTAGTAAAAATTGAACGGCTTTCAGATTCGGAACTGACCAAATATGCCGAAATTGCATCGAAATTTTATGAGTTTTTAAAAACTTCAAATTTTTATGAGATAATGCAAATGCTTGATATAAGTGTTTTTGTAAATAATGACTATGAAGTAATAAAATCATCGTTTTCGGCTAGAGAGCAATATTATGGTAAACCTAAAAATTTAAAAAACACTTTAGTAAAAACTTATTCTTTAGGAAGCAAAACTCTAGTAGAATTTAATTTTGATGTTGAAAATACAAGTGGCAAAATTTCTTACGAAAAAATTTTTATTTCTAAAACTTTAGAAAATAAGTATTTTATTTTTTCTTATGATTTTAGAGAAAATAGATTTTAAAAAAATGATAACTCAAAGCTACTCAACTTTTTTACCTTCCTTATACATTTCTTCTCCTACTAAATTTCCTTTATCATCATAAAACTGCCACAAGCCGTCGGCAAGGTCGTCTTTATAGCTTTTCATATATCTTACTTTTCCATTTTCGTAAAACACCTCGCTCTTGCCCTGTTTTAATCCATTCTCATAATATCCAATACTCCAAACTACTCCATTTTCATAATATGCTGTCCATTTTCCTTCTCTTTTTCCATCAACAAGCGAACCTTCCATAAATAAGTTTCCATTCTCATAATATTGCTTTTCATAAGCTTGTTTTTCATCATTTTTATCAACAAAATGAACTTTTAATGGATTTTCGTTTTCAAAACTTTCAATAATTTTCACATCTGATGACTGTGCCAAAGCATCAAGTTTTAAAATAGGATTATCCTGTGGCTTTGGTGTTGTTTCTTCGGTTTTTGGCTTATCTTTACACGAAGCAATCCCAAGTGCTGCAAGGACATAAACAAACAAAACAGCAATTCTAAAAGTTTTCATATTTCACAAATTTTAATTCGCCAAATATAAATAAAAGCCAAGATTTTTTCAAATGCTTTCTTATGATTTTCAATAAACATTAAATTTAATCTCAAAAATTTTCAAAATTCTTAACAAGATTGTATCTTTGCCAAGAAATTTTAAAAACTAGGTTTTATTTAAAACTTAATTATGATAAAACAAACGACTATTTCAAAAGAAGTTAAAATTGAGGGCTTAAGTTTACATACAGGCAAACCAGCCACTCTTTTGATAAAGCCGGCAGAACCAAACACGGGCTATGTATTCGTAAGAACAGATATTGAAAATAATCCTAAAATTCAAGCTGTTGCTGAAAATGTAATTGATACATCAAGAGGTACTACTATTGGTAAAAATGGAGTTAACGTTAGTACTATAGAACACTTATTAGCAACTACTTACGCATTAGGTATTGATAATGTAATATTTGAAATTAACGGACCTGAGGTTCCTATCTTAGACGGAAGTGGAAAACAATTTGTTGAGGCTTACAAAAACACAGAAATTATTGAACAAGATGCAGAACGCATAGTTTTTAATATTGAAGAGAATTTGTCTTTTATTGATGAAGAAAAAAACATAGAAATTTCTGTTTATCCCGACAAAACATATAAACTTCAAGTTTTAGTTGATTATCAATCAGATGCAATATCAAATCAATATGCTGTTTTAAATAGTTTAGACGATTTTAAAAATGAAGTTGCTCCTTGCAGAACTTTTGTGTTTTTAAGCGAATTAGAACCATTATTAAAACAAAATTTAATTAAAGGCGGAAGTCTTGATAATGCAATTGTAATCGTTGATAAAGAATGTGACCAAGCAGAATTTGACCGTTTAGCTAAATTATTTAATAAACCAAGTGTAGCAGTTCAGTCCTCGGGAATTTTAAATAATATAAAATTACAATTCAACAATGAACCTGCACGCCACAAACTTTTAGATTTAATAGGTGATTTGGCACTAACAGGATATAGATTTAATGCTAGTATAATTGCAAATCGTCCAGGACATTATGCTAATGTAAATATTGCTAAAATAATTCGCCAACATCTTAACGAGATGAAAAAAAACCTAGCAAAAGCAAATATTCCAATTTACAATCCAGACGAAAAACCTTTGATGGATGTAATGCAAATTCAAGGATTTATACCTCATCGCTTTCCATTTTTGTTGGTTGATAAAATTTTATCTTTAAGCGAAACCGAAGTTGTTGGCGTTAAGTGTGTTACTAATGATGAAAACTTTTTCCAAGGACATTTTCCTGACGAGCCTGTAATGCCCGGCGTTTTACAAGTTGAAGCTATGGCACAAACTGGTGGAATATTAGTTTTATCTACTGTTCCCGACCCTGAAAATTATCTTACATTTTTCTTAAAAATTGACAATGTAAAATTTAGACGTAAGGTTGTCCCTGGCGATGTCCTAGTAATGCAACTAACTTTATTAGAACCTATTCGTAGAGGAATAGCTCATATGCAAGGCAAAGCTTTTGTTGGCACAGAACTTGCTTGTGAAGCTGAAATGTATGCACAAATTGTTAAACCTAGTTAAGTAAATAAATATTATGAACCAACCTCTTTCTTTTGTTCATTCGGCAGCAAAAATTGCTAATAACGTTGTGATAGAACCTTTTGTTACTATTCATAAAAATGTAGAAATTGGAGAAGGGACTTGGATAGGTTCCAATGTTACGATTATGGAAGGCTCAAGAATTGGTAAAAATTGTAGAATTTTCCCTGGTGCTGTAGTTGGAGCAATTCCGCAAGACCTAAAATTTAGAGGCGAAGAAACTACCGCCGAAATTGGTGACGGAACAACTATACGCGAATTTGTAACAGTAAATAGAGGAACAGCTGCAAAAGGAAGAACTATTGTTGGTTCAAATTGCTTGCTAATGGCATATGTTCACGTAGCACACGACTGCCTTATTGGTGATAATGTGATTCTAGTAAATGGTGTTAACTTAGGTGGAGAAGTAATTGTTGACGATTATGCAATCATTTCTGCTAATTCTTTAATTCATCAATTCTGTAGAATTGGAGCACACACAATACTTGCCGGTAATTCATTGGTAGGGAAAGACGTACCACCTTATGTTAAAGCAGCTAGATACCCTCTTTCGTTTGCAGGAGTAAATTCTATTGGCTTGAGACGAAGAAATTTCTGCAACGATAAAATTAATGCTATTCAAGATATTTATAGAGTAGTGTATAATCGCGGTATGAACGTTTCGCAAGCTACTGCTTACATTGAAGCAGAAATGCCTGCAAGCAAAGAAAGAGACGAAATTTTATTATTTATCCGAAATTCTAAACGCGGAATTATTAAAGGATATTTTGATAAATGTAATTCTGATATATCTTTTTAGCTTAATCTCTATTCCAAATTTCCCAAGCTCTATCTGCTTGCTCGTATAGCATGGTTAAACCATTTATACATTTAGCTCCTTTGGCTTCACAATTTTTTAAAAATAAAGTTTGCTCAGGATTATAAACTAAATCAAAGCAAATATGAGTGTCTTTAATATATTCATAAGGAATATTTGGACAATTATCTACATTTGGAAACATTCCAACCGGACTAGCATTAATAATTAAATTATGATGCTTAATAACTGCCTCTGTAACGTTTTTATAAGATAATACAGATAAGTTTTTGGGATTTCGTGAAACAGTGGTTGATTTAATTCCAAGTTCTTCTAAAACAAATTTTACGGTTTTTCCAGAGCCACCACTTCCTAAAATTAAAGCTTTTGTTGTTGATGGTAGTTCTATTTTTTCAAAAGTCTTACGCAAACCATAAATGTCGGTATTATAGCCTGTTAATTTTATTTCTTCTCCGTTTCTTTCAATTTTTATAGTATTTACAGTTCCAATATTCAAAACTGATTTATCAATTGCGTTTAAATAAGGCAATACCTGTTCTTTATAGGGAGTTGTAACATTTAAGCCCAATAGGTTTTCTCTTGTTTTTATAATATTGAGCATTTTTGAAATTTCTGTTATAGGTAACAAACTATATTTTGCGTCATTAATTTTTTCATTTTTAAATTTTCCCTCAAAATATATTTGAGAAAAAGCATGTTTCAAAGGATAACCTATAAGTCCAAACTCTCTCATTTTTTTCTTTTGATAAGTTTACGAATAATAAAAAATAAAATAACTAAAACAACAATTACAACTATAGCTATTGATAATTCTTTATTGTATTTATCTATTAAATCTTTTTGCCCATGAGCTAAATAACCTAAAGCTGCTAAAACTATATTCCAAATCATAGCTCCAATAAAAGTGTATATGCTAAAAGCAAGAAAATTCATTTTTGCCAAACCTGCAGGAATAGAAATTAACTGACGAATTCCAGGAATTAATCTTCCAATAAAAGTAGAAGTTTTTCCGTGATTGTTAAAATATGTTTCTGCTTTTACAACCTTTTCTTTACTAAGTAAAAAGAAGCGTCCCAAGCGAGAATCTACAAATTTATAAACAATAGGACGACCCAACCATAAAGCCAAAAAATAATTTATATAAGCTCCTATTAAAGCACCTATTGTTCCAAATAAAACAACTAAAAATATATTCAAATCGCTTTTTGGGTCGCTTGCAATATAAGCAGCTGGAGGGATAACAATTTCGGAAGGAAAAGGCACAAACGAACTTTCAATAGTCATCAATAAAGTAATAGTTGTATAATTCATATTTTCAGAATACCAATTCTC
>DAONZU010000003.1:15131-43367 GCA_035406965.1 Bacteroidales bacterium | reverse complement strand
TAGTCATCAATAAAGTAATAGTTGTATAATTCATATTTTCAGAATACCAATTCTCAACTTTTTTTAACAAGGAAAGATTTTCTGTACTATCAACAGTATTCGCCTTTAAAGAAACAGTACAAGCTAAAATCACAAATATTAAAATTGATTTGAATACCTTTGTCTTCATCTATTTTCAAATTTTGCACGAAGTAACAAATTTATTAGTATATTACAAAGCAGTTTTTTTTATAGTTATTAACAAAACAATTAGAATTTCTCTAAAAATTTTTATTTTCTTACTTTAATATTTTTCGTTTGCATTATAATTGAAAATTTAATTTAACTTTGTCATAATTAAAATTAATAAATAATATTCACTATGGAACAATCAAAACGACAATTACAGGTTGGCAATTTAGTACAAAAAGAATTATCTCATATTATTCAACATAAATTTAATGGCTTAGTGCCAGGTAGATTGCTAACAGTTACAAATGTTAGAATGACACCTGATTTAAGTATTGCCCGAATTAGTTTAAGTATTTTTCCTTCAAACGATGGCGAAGCTATTATTAAAGAAATAAACAAACAAGTGTCGCCTATTAGATTTGAACTTGGCAATACTCTCAGAAACAATCTTAAAAAAATTCCAGAATTGGTTTTTTACTTAGATGACTCATTAGACCAAAGTGAAAAAATAGATCAATTATTAAAAAAGTAAAATTTGAAATTTTCTTTTTACATAGCCCGCCGTTACTTGATTTCTAAAAAATCTAGAAATGCAATAAATATTATTTCCTTTATTTCAGTTTTAGGAGTTAGTGTCGGTACAGCTGCTTTAATAACTATCCTATCAGTATTTAATGGCTTTGATAATTTACTAACAAGACTTTACAATTCTTTTGACCCTGATATTAAAATTGTTGCAGCAAAAGGCAAAGTTTTTAAATTTGATGATAAAGTTTCAGAAAAACTAAATTTAGATTTTATCGAAGAATACTCGCTTTGCTTAGAAGAAAACGCAATGTTTGCTTACGACGACAAACAAATTGTTGCAACAATAAAAGGAGTTGACGATAATTACAAAAATGTAACAGGCATAGATTCTATGATTGTTAGAGGCGATTATTTTTTAGAATATCAAAATGCTTTTTGCGGTGTTTCGGGTCAAGGAATAGCCTATAATTTGAATTTAGATGTAAGTTTTATGTATCCTGTAAAAGTTTATATTCCAAGCAGAACAAAAAAAATTAGTGCTGGTATGATAGATGCTGCAGACAATCTAAATCAAAGTTTAATATATAATGCTGGAATTTTTTCTATTCAACAAGAATACGATACAAAATATTTTATTGCACCTCTTTCGGAAGTTAGAAGACTTTTAGAGTATGAAAACGAGGTAAGTTCCATAGAAATTAAACTTAAAAAAGGTGAAAACATAAAAACTTCTCTAAATAAACTAACCGAAAGTTTTGGCGAAGATTTTATTGTTCAAGATAGAAATATGCAACACGAATATGCATTTAAAATAATGCAATCGGAAAAATGGGCAATTTTTATGATTTTGATTTTCATTTTGTTAATAGCATCTTTCAATATTATTGGCTCATTAACAATGCTTATAATAGAAAAGAAAAATGATATTAAAATTTTAAAAAGTCTTGGAGCAGAAGACAAAACTATTCGAAAAATATTTTTCTTACAAGGATTATTTATCAGTTTTATAGGTGCAATTGTTGGAATGTTGTTTGGAAGCGCACTTTGTTGGGCTCAAATAAAATTTGGCTTAATAAAATTAGGCACAGGAGGTTCGTTTATAATTGATAGCTATCCTGTTGCAATGCAAGCAATGGATTTTGTTTGGGTGTTTATTGCAGTAATGATTATTGGACTAATTGCCGCTTGGTATCCTGTGAGATATATTACGAAAAAATTCTCGGAAGTCAGTTAAAAAAATCAGTTAAAAGTTTTTAAAGTTCGTAAAGTTCGTAAAGTTGAACAGAGCGAGCGGGTTGTGCGAAGAAATCCAAGCGAGTTAGAGTATTAGAGTAATAAAATAAAGAACTTCTGTTAAAAGCTGCTACAAACAATTTTTTAATTATATTTGCTTCATAATTTATTTAAAAGAAAAAGTATTCTTACTTTTAAATATCGTAAAAAATGTAAACTATGAAGATTTTTATATTAGATACACCAGAGTTTAAAATTGACGGAGGAGCGTATTTTGGCGTTGTTCCAAAAATTATTTGGCAAAAAAAATATCCCTGCGACGAAAATAATATGTGTCCTGCTGCATGTCGTTCAATGCTTATTGATAAAGGAGACAGAGTGATTTTATTCGACACTGGAATAGGCGAGAAACCCGAAGAAGAAACTAATGACTTGTATTTTACTGATTATAGCCAAAATTTAGAAGAAAATTTAAAAAAAATTGGCTACCTACCAGAACAAATAACAGATGTTGTGTTAACTCATCTACATTTTGACCACTGCGGAGGAAATACAAAAATTGATAAAAAAAGTGGAAAAAGAATTATAGCTTTTCCAAATGCTAAATATTATGTTTCAAAAGACCAATTTCAAAATGCAATAAAACCAAATTATAGAGAACGCTCTTCATTTTTGCCCGAAAATTGGAATATTATCGAAAAAGAAAATGCTTTAATTATTGTTGAAAAAGATTTTTTTCTTTGTCCAGAAATTGAGCTAAAATTATTTTATGGACACACTCCAGGACTTATGCTTCCTATTATAAGGACTAATGACAAAACCATATTTTTCACAGGAGATTTAATCCCTGCTAGAGCATCAATTCCATTGGCATGGATTTCGGCTTATGATTTGTTTCCGCTAACAAGCATAGAAGAAAAACAAGAAATTTTAAACCAAGCAGCAGACGAAAATTGGCTTTTAGTTTTTCAGCACGATTATTTTTGCGAGGCTTGCTATGTGGAAAAAACAGAACGCGGAGTAAGAGCAAAAGAAGCAATAAAGTTTTCAGATATTAAATTATAAGTTTTTAAAATATTTATGAAGTCTATAGTCAAATTTATTTTTGTTACTTGCTTAACAGCAATACTGTTAACAGCTTGCGAAAAAGACTATAAATATGAACGAAATATCAAATTGCTAACCAAAAACATTTGGCAAATAAAGACTTTTGTAAATTATGCCGAAAACCAAACCACAATTACTAGAAATGCAAAATTCTATTTTAAGGAAAATAATGAGCTTGTAAAAATATACGACAATGGCGAAATTGCAACAGCAAAATGGGAACTTAGCCAAGATGCTAATTTTCTATTAATTGGAAACAATATGTTTAAAATTACAGAGTTAAGTAGAAGAGTAATGTCATTGCGACATGGAGATGCAGAAATATTTTTTATTCCTATAAAAGAATAATATGGAAGAAAACGAAATAAAATTTTTAATAATAAGATTTTCAAGTATTGGCGATATTGTACTTACAACACCAGTTATAAGAAATTTAAAAAATCAAGTCGAAGATGCTGTTATTCACTATCTTACAAAACCACAATACAGTTCAATTTTAGAAAATAATCCTTATATAGATAAAGTTCATGTTTTAAAATCTTATAAAGAAACTATTCGTGAATTAAAAGACGAAGGTTTTGATTATATTATTGATTTACACAACAATTTAAGAACTTGGCGTTTTAAAAATCGACTAAAAATTTTAGACTTTAGTTTTCCTAAATTAAATTGGGAAAAATATCAAATGGTTAGGTTCAAAAAGAACAAACTTCCTGATATTCACATAGTTGACAGATATTTAAAAACTGTTTATTTGTTTGACGTAGATAATGACAACAAAGGTTTAGATTATTTTATTCCAGAAAGCGATAAAATAAATATTTCACATTTTTTAAAAACTGATAATAAAGAGTATATTGCTTATGCCATTGGAGGACAACATTTTACAAAAAAACTTCCTGTAAATAAAATTTCTGAATTATGTTCAAAAATTAATAAACCAATTATTTTACTTGGTGGGAAAGAAGATTTTGAAAATGGAGAAAAAATTGCTCAGGAAAACTCTCATTGTATAAATTTATGTGGCAAACTAAATCTAAATCAATCTGCTTCTATTGTTGAGCAAGCATATTTTGTAATTTCTCACGACACAGGTTTAATGCACATTGCAGCAGCTTTTAAGAAAAATATAGCCTCTATTTGGGGCAATACAATTCCAGAATTTGGAATGTATCCTTACCAAGCAGGTAAAAATTGTAAAATATTTGAAGTCAGAGACTTAAAATGTCGACCTTGCTCAAAAATTGGATTTAAAAAATGTCCAAAAAAACATTTTGATTGCATGTTGAAACAAAATCTTGACGAAATTGCTCAATTCCTTAATGCTTAACGATTTTATGTTAATAAACATAAAACATTTTGGCTCGTTTTTTGTAGATTTTTAAACATAAATATTAGATATGAAAACCATAAATTTTTTTATAGGATTATGCGTTATTTTTAGTCTATTCGCATGTAATAACAAAAATTCAGATTTTATAGATGAAAATTCTGCAAAAAACACCATTGATTGGGCTGGCACATATTGGGGAATTATTCCTTGTGCCGATTGTCCTGGAATTGAAACAAAAATTAAAATCAATAGCGATGAAAGTTTTGTTCTTACAACAAATTACTTAGAAGTAGAAAATTCTGAAAATATTATTGAAGGAAAATTTACTTGGACAGACAATGGAAACAGCATAGAACTAAGTGCTGATTCTGAAAACGAAAACCTAACAATTCTAAAAATTGAAGAAAATCAAATCAAATATTTAAACTTAGATGGCACAGAAATCGAAGGTGAACTTGCTGATAACTACACTCTTACAAAAAATGGAAATTCATTAGTTGATAATAAAAAATGGAAAATTATAGAAATTTGTGGCGAAGAAGTCGAAGGCGATGAAAACGAACTTTTTATGAATTTTAATGCCGAAGATGCTAAAGTTTATGCTAAAGTTGATTGCAACTTAATGGATTGGGAATATGAAATACATAACAAATCAGAAATTGAGTTTTCGCAACTAACAACAACTTTAATGCTTTGTCCAGATAGCTTAGAAGACCAATTTATTGAAGCTATAAAACAAGCCGATAATATTTCTACTGACGGAAAAACTTTAAATATAAACAATGCTGACATGCTTAATGTGCTTGTCTTAGAGCTAATCGAAGAATAAAATTCCTATTACTTTTTCTGTATATTATATTGTTTTTTTCCTGCTAAACATTAAGTTTTTTCTTTTAAGTTTGCACAAATATATTTTTAATGAATTTCAATCTTAAAAATATTGCAAAAAAAATAAAGCAAATCCAAGTGAAAACAGGCTTGGATTCTTTTGTTATTGGAATTATTGGAGTAATTATTCTAGCGTATTTTTGGTGGCAACCTGGCGTTTATGAAGGAAAAGTTACTTTAAACGATATTGGAAATATTGGTGTTTCTTTAATATTTTTCTTCTATGGCTTAAAATTAAGTCCGCAAGAACTGAAAAAAGGCTTGTCGAACTGGAAATTACATATTGTTGTGCAAACTGCTACTTTTATAATTTTTCCTATTGTAGTTTTAGTGTTTATGGCAATTTTTGGCTCTTTTGGAAATAAACTTTTATGGTTAGGAATTTTCTATTTAGCAGCATTACCGTCAACCGTTTCTTCGTCGGTTGTTATGACATCTCTCGCTAGAGGAAATATTACTTCTGCAATTTTTAATGCTTCTCTTTCAAGTATAATTGGAGTTTTTATTACTCCTATTTGGATGGGAATTTTTATAAGCACTAGCGGTGGTGATTTTGACCTTACTAACGTTATTATAAAATTATCTTTACAAGTTTTATTACCTGTGGCTATTGGAGTGCTTTTACACCCAAAATTTGGCAAATTAGCCATAAAAAACAGCAATAAACTTAGAATATTCGACCAAAGTATTATTCTTTTAATTGTTTATGTTTCTTTTTGCGATTCATTTGCAAATAAAATGTTTTCGGGATATGCAACTTGGGAATTAATAGTTCTAGGAGCAGCAATGATAGTCTTGTTTTTCATTATTTATGGAATCGTTACTTTCATTGGAAAACTTTTAAAATTCTCAATAGAAGACCATATTACAGCAGTTTTTTGTGGCTCTAAAAAATCTTTGGTTCACGGAACAGTAATGTCAAAGGTTCTTTTCCCAGGAATTGCTGGTGTTGGTGTTATTTTATTGCCTTTAATGATATTTCATGCTTTGCAGTTAGTTTTAGCAAGTATGTTAGCTCAAAAATTTGCTAAACGCCTTGATAAATAAGAATTACCACTCTTTTTTTATCAGTATAAAGCATTTTAAAACCATATTTTCTACATAAAAATTCAAAACTTTTTAAACTGTAAAAACAAACATGAGAAGGATCTTTAATATAATACCAGTTTTCAAAATTGCTTTCATCTGCAACTAATTCTGTCATAATTCCTAAATAAGAATTAGGTTTTAATAATGAGATTATTAATTCAATTTCTTTTTTTGGTTCAAAAAAATGCTCAAAACATTCGGTTGCAGTTATAAAACTATAAGTTTTGTTTTTAACTAATTCGGGAAAAAAATAGGGGTCGTAAAAATCACAACTAAAGCCATGTTGATTCATTAATTCTGCCAAAACGGAATTTGGTCCACAACCAAAATCCAATCCTTGAAATGTAGGTTTTAAAAATTCTTTTAAAGGATTTATAAGCTGATTTAAAAAGTCAATATATCCTTGATTTTCAATTGTGTTTTGATGAAAAGTGTAACGCTTTTTTTCTTCTTCTTGATTCAAATAATGAGCTTTGTCCAAAAATATTAAATCGCATTTATGACATTTATAATAAAGTTTTGAATTTACTTCTTGAAAAACTTCTGTATTAACGTTATTACAAAGTGGACAAAACATATTAAATATTTTAAAAATTACAAAATTAAAATTTTTTACATTTTTTTAGCAAGCTTCACTAAATATTTGTATATTAGCGATTTAATTTTTATAAATTATTTTATTATGAACAAAACTATTTTTATTACTGGCGGTGCTGGATTTATTGGCTCTCACGTTGTTAGACTTTTTGTAACAAAATATTCTAATTACAATATTGTAAATATCGATAGTTTAACTTATGCAGGAAATTTAGAAAACCTTAGAGACATTGAAAAATTACCAAATTATAAATTTGAAAAAATTGATATAGTTGACGAACAAGCTATAAATTCTGTTTTTAAAAAATACAATCCCGATGGTGTAATTCACCTAGCTGCAGAATCTCATGTTGACCGCAGTATTAGCAATCCAACCGAATTTATTTTCACAAATATTATAGGAACAGTAAACTTATTAAACGCTTCTCGCGCTTGCTGGAAAGATAATTTTTCTGGAAAACGTTTTTACCATATTTCTACCGATGAAGTTTATGGTTCGCTTGGTGCAGAAGGTTTTTTCACAGAAGAAACAAGCTATGACCCACGTTCGCCATATTCTGCATCTAAAGCAAGTTCAGACCATTTGGTAAGAGCATATTTTCACACTTTTGATTTACCTGTTGTTTTATCTAATTGTTCAAATAATTACGGTCCAAATCAATTTCCTGAAAAACTTATTCCTCTATCAATTAACAATATTAAAAACATGAAACCAATTCCAATTTATGGAAAAGGCGAAAATGTTCGCGACTGGCTTTATGTTCACGACCACGCAAGAGCTATTGATATAATTTTCCATAAAGGAAAACTTGGCGACACTTACAACATTGGCGGAAATAATGAATGGCAAAACATTGATTTAATAAAAGTACTTTGCAAAGTTATGGACAAAAAACTTGGCAGAAAAGAAGGCAAATCGGCTTCGTTAATCACTTTTGTTAAAGACCGTGCAGGACACGATTTACGTTATGCAATCGACAGTTCAAAACTAATGAAAGAACTTGGCTGGGAGCCATCTTTACAATTCGAAGAAGGACTAGAAAAAACTGTTGATTGGTATTTACAAAATGAAGAATGGCTAAATCGCATAGTTTCAGGCGATTATAAAAGCTATTACGAAAAAATGTACGGGAAGTAATTCAGTTAAAAGTTAAAAGTTGAAAGTTAAAAGAGGCTGACGCGTCTATTGCTTCGCAGAGTTCACTTCGCTCACTCTGCTCGCTAGTGGGTTGATGCGTCTGAAAAGTGCGACATTTAATTTTCACACTTTTTTTACATCCAACTTTACCTTCGGTGAGCTCGCAAGCTCGGTTTGACTTTCTGCTTTCGACTTTTAACTTTTAACAGATATTCTTAAAACCAGAATCCCACTCTCAACACAACATATCCTCTATGATTATTATCAAATACACGCCCTTCAAAATGTCCGGATAAATCTAAATTATTTCTTAATTTTCCACCTAAGCCTACTGAATATGCAAAAGATATACCCGAAGTGGATATTTTTTGTGTGGAACCTCCCCATTTGTATTTAATTACTGAAAACGAATTTTCAACACCTAAACCAACTTGAGGATAAAATCCACTACTTCCACCATTGATGTAATATCTAGTAATAAACATTATTGGAATATCAAAAAAATATCCTTTAAAATTCAACATTTGACGATAAGCAATAAATCCACCAATGTTAATGCCATTATCTAAGTCATAAAGATACAATAATCCCACTCCTAAAGAAAGATCGGCGTTAGAATATGTAGGAATTACAAAATCTACATTTCCGCTCGCTTCTTGAGCTATAGATGCAAAACTTACAAAAACACAAAAAATCGAAATTAGAAGTGTTTTTTTCATACTTAAATTTTTAATACATATTTATCAAAAAATATTTATTAAATTCCAAATCCAACCCTTAACAAAACAGCTCCACTATGGTGTCCATTAAGTATATATCCTTCAAAATGCCCAGATATATCCAAATTGCTTTTAAATTTTCCGCCTATACCCACTACATACGAAAAACATGTAATTGAATATGACTCTGTTCTGTTTAGAAATTTATTTTTAAATACATTAAACGTAGTGTTAAAACCCAAACCAGCTTGAGGATAAAATCCTCTACCTCTACCGCTAGTATAATATCTAGAAACAAGCATAATAGGAATATTACCGCTAAAACTATTAAAATTTAATCTTTGACGATAAGCAGCTAATCCACCTATACTTATACCATTTTCTAATTCATGAAGATACATTACGCCAGGACCCAAAAAAGGGACAGTATTTTCTTTTGCTGGTATTAGTAAATCGACAAAACCACTAAACTGAGCTTTAGATGCAAAACTTGCAATAACACAAAAAATCAAAATTAAAAATGTTTTTTTCATACTTAAAATTTTAAATTTTTTAATACAATTTTCTACGAATACAAAAATAGTCTTTTTTACATATAAAAAAATTTATTTTAGTTTTTTTTGATAGCTTTGGTCTAGTTTTATAAAATAGCCTTTTAATTTATATTATTCCAACAAATTATTAAAATTTATTTTTATTTTCTTCTTCAATTATTTCTTCTAAACCAAAAAGTTCGGCAACAAGTTTATAAACCATTGTACAAGGATTATGAGTAGAATAGTTTTGTTGTCCAACGTATAGTTTTTTAAGTTTTACAGCGTTTTTAATAGCAAAATCTCTATTTGCATAAGTTTTCAATAGTGAATACATTTCTGTACTATTCTTATTGTATGTGTAATTTTTTAATCCCTTTTCCTTAAATTTTTTTCAATCAACTCTTGATACTGTTTTCTACTTATTCCTGTATTGTAATAATGAAAATGTAGCAGATACCAAAGCTCAAAAGCTTCGTTTGTCCAAGCACAATCAACCTCAGGATTTTTTGCCATACAAGTTTGAATAGCTGCATTAAAAGATTGATCTGAAAAACTGTCTTTATCAAAAACTATCCATAATTTATCAATAGGTTTTTCTATTTGCATTTGCCATTGATCACGTAATGCCATTGCTCGTTTCACTAAAGAAACTGTATTATTTCCTGTCCCTTCAATTCTAAAATCGCAAACATTTAAAACGCCTTTTGGTAAATCATTTTTCAGAGATTCAAAATAATTTGGTTCAGTTTTTTCACCTTCACATACAATCAAATAAAATCTACGTTTAGGTTTGACATTTTCTAAACGTTTAGATTCAACTCTCTCGTATCTTTTTTTAATATGATTTGGTATTTTTACTTTTTTTGCCATTCTAATATAATTTTGGAAAAATCACCAATATATGGAACAGCACCATACCTACCCTGAATATAATCTTTTTCAAAAGAACGATCTTTGCGAACTTTTTTTCCATCTTCTTCACGATACTCAACCAATGAGTACAAATCTGATGCACCGTATTTATCTTTTTCAACAAAATAAATTTGGTCTCTTCTATACTTTCCATATGAAAATAAGTTTGTATCGTGAGTAGTAAAAATTAATTGTGCGTTTTTAGAATTATCTTTTTTTGAGTTGAAGAGTCTTGTAATAGCCAATGTCATTAGCGGATGTAAACTCGAGTCCAATTCATCGATTGCTAAAACACCACCTTTTTGTAAAACATCAAAAATTGGTCCTGATATATTAAAAACTTTGTTAGTACCTGCAGATTCTTGACTACGCATATCAAATTCAACGTATCCAACTTTATTATTGTTGTTATCATATTTTTCATGCATAGTTTTTATTTTGAAGCGAAAAGCACCTTCCAAATCTTTAACTAACAATTTTACCAAAGACTCTGGTGTATCTTCTGAAATTCTTTTAGGATTGAATTTTTCTTTAGAAACAGACAAATCTTCAAAACCTAAATCTAATTGATTGTAAAAACTACCAAGAATATTAGCTGTGTTTTCTTTTCCTAACATTTCAAATGTTACTAATTCATATTTTTCATGTGTTAATCCTGAAATGGTAATAAAATTGTTGAACCAATTCATTATTCTTTTAGCAATAACACCATTAAACTGGTCGATTACAGACAAGAATAATGCATTATCTCTTGTTTTGCTTTCTAAATTTTCTGCTTCTTTATAAGAAGGTGCCACTTCTATCCCATCTTTTTCTCTTAGAAATAAGAATTTTTCAACATTTTTCTTTGATTCGTACAACCATTCTCCAATAACTTCTTTATTTGTTACTTCAAAACCGTATCTATAACGTATTCCTTGTGCTTCAAATAAAACTTCAAAATATGATGGACCTTGTTCCGTTTCAGTATTTAATAAAAATGGAGTTACGCCTAAATCTTTGGTTGATGACTGATAAAAAGATAACAACACTATTCTTCTCATTGTACTCATAGCACGAACGAAATTTGATTTACCACTTGCATTTGCACCATATATAACAGCACCTTTTAAAACTACATGTCTTTCAGAATTAATGGTATTTGCTTCTTTATAGTCGTTAATGCTTGAAGCTACTAAGTTTAAAGTTTTTCTTTCTCTAAAAGAAAGAAAGTTGCCGACACTAAATTCAAGTAACATATTTGTCTTTTTTTGAGATTATTTCGCAAAAATAAACATTTTTATTAAAAAATCGCAAAAATATGAGAATTTTTCTCATAATTTGAACTTTATTTCTACTTCCTTATAATCCAAATATCTTGTGGTAACCATTTTCCTGTTTCATCTTTTGTTTCAATATGTTCTAAAATTTCAACATTATTAAATAGTTTTTTCATAAATTCTTTAGGGTAAGTATTTTATGGGTAAAATAAATTTTTGTCAACTAATTTTTAATAAATTTGCCTGTCCAAATTATTTTACCTTGATTTTTAGCTATAATAATATATAAACCTGATTTAAAGTTAGCAATATATATTTTGTTTTTATTTAATTCATTATTATAAAGGAGTTTTCCATGCATATCATAAATTTCTATAAATGAATTGTCAGGAATATTGTTTAACTCCAAATAGTTTTGTGCAGGATTTGGAAAAAAATCAAAATTAAAGTTTGATTGTTCAATTGCTTTTACAATATAGTTCTTGCTTTGAAAATAAAATGTTGTAGTATCTGAAAAATTTGTATTAGCCTGAGAATAAGCCACAATTGGCATTGTATAATATTCACTAAACCAATAATATATGTTTGCTAAACTATTAGGTAGAGGTAGTTCCGATCCATACATAATAAGTGATGATTCAAATGAATGTACTATTTTGACACGATAAACATTTTCATGAATTGTCCCATCTGGCAATAACATCGTACCATATCCATCTACTTCAGCATCAACTAAGCCATTTTTTAATATCCAATCCATATTACCAGAATAAACTACTCCGCTACCAGCAAAATTGCAAGTGTAAGTGTCCCCAAGTGATAGTGGAAAAGAAACAAGCAAAAGTGAATCTTCCTCATAATTCAAGAAAAATAGCTCACTATATTGGCTCTTATTTGATAATGAATTTGGCTTAACACTTGCATGTAAAGTATCATTTCCATTAGTTTGTACAATTAAAAGATTTGATTGAAGGTTGTCTTCATAATGTGGCGACTCAACTGGATCAAGGCAAAATAATCTTGTTGGAGCTACAGTACTTAATACATTTACTTCAGAAAAGTCCCAAATTTTTTGATTTAATGTACCCGTTCCATCAAGATTAATTCCTGTTGTATCAAGATGAAAATAAGTTATTGTATCACCTATTTGTGGTAATATATATTGACCAGACATAGGTGCTTGTGCAAATGTTGTTATTGTTGCTAATGATATACTTATCAAAATAATGAATATCTTTGACATATAACTTAAATTAAAAAGTCAATTAACTTATCTCTTTTTTTACAAGTATAATAAAATAATTTTTAAATTCCAAACTTAAATTGAGTTTTTCTACTAATCCCCACAACTCACCCCTATCTCCTCAATTTAGTATTTATCTTATTTGTATTTATTCTTTCTGTTTTTTCTTCAAATTCTGAAGCGAGGGAATTTAGTCGCGATTTTAATAGTATTTTTCTTCCTTCAATTGTTCTTGTATAAATCAATTTGCATGAGCCAACAAATCTTTTCCATTGTCTTGCGAAATATTCAGCTGATTTTTTGTTTTGACCAAGTATTTCTGGTACAGAATGATAATCTTTTTGTGATATTACTTTTAAAAACAAACTTTTTCTAATAATTAAATATCGAGGATTATCAATATTTGCTAATATTTCTTGCATAGCCTTTATAAACAAAGATTTTTCGTATGTAGTACCTCCATCAAGATGGCAATAAATAGCTCCAATATCGTCAATTGAGGTTTTTACAAACAATTTTGAATACTCAGTTTGAATTGCTCCAACCTTTACAAGCGATTCTATCAAAGCCTCTCCAATTTGATAAGCATCTTTAGAAATGTCTCTATACTTAATGTATATCCGAAAAGTTCTATAAAACTGCCACCCAAACAAAAGAACGCCAATAATACCAAAAACCATTATAAATGCAAACAAATCGTTCATAGAACGAATATTTGATATTGATCTGCCTAAAGTTTCTAAAAAAGTTTTAAAAAAGACAAATAAACTTGCTCCCAATGTTGCTAAAAGGTAAGCAATAGTTTTGTAATAGTATAATGATGTTAACTTTTTGTAATCCTTATCATCAGGGAATGGAACTTTTATTTCTTCTACTATATCAACACCATTTAACAGTGCATCGCTCCATTTCTTTTTTAAATTTTCTCTCTGACTTGCTATTTGAATAGTTTGTTTATTATAATTTGCAAGCTCTAAGTCTGTAAAATTTTTAGGCAGATTTAGTCTGTCAATTCCATTTTCTACAAAAACTTCTTTTTTATTGTTTATACCAACAAAAGATTTAAAACGCCTTTTCATTAAATGCAAATCACTGCCTCCGTCATTTGCTGTATGGTCAACACAGACTAAATGCCAAATATTGCCTGTTTTATTTGGATTCTTTCTATCAGAACGAATTGCTCTACCTCGCATTTGATTTGAAAGAACATAAGAACCTACAAAACTTGCCAAAATCAAAGAATTTAAAGTTGGAGCGTCCCAACCTTCTCCTAATAATGATTTTGTACCAATAAGAACTTCTATTTCTCCTTGCTCAAATATTTGAGTAATTAAATGTACAATGTTGTGTTTAATGCTTTCGTTGGAGTTTACAATTAAATAATTATTGTCGTAAGCTAAATTTGAAAACGAAAGATTTTCAACACCTAATTTCTGTGAAGCTTCTGTAAGAGCTTTAGTTGCTGTTTTTGGTATCACAACTAAAGAACCAGAAAGAATTCCTAATTTTATATTTTTATCATTAGCTCTTCTAAGTTGTTCAAATATTGGCAATACGCCTATTTTATTTAAAACTAAATTGTTTTGACTTTCATTAATCAAAAATTCCTTGCGAATATAATCCGTAAGAATTACCATTCTCAGATTGTTTCTTAACATACTATACTCAACATCTACAATAGTCTTTATGCTTTGTAATTTGCTCAACGATGTGCTAATCAAACGATCTACTTTTTGATTATACTGGAAATTTATTCTTTTTCTCTCAATTAATCCATTTCTCTTTAATTTATTTATCAGTTTTTCTTTGTGATCTTCATAGGCAGTAAAGTTTTCTTTATCTTCAAAAAGGTAAAACGATAGAAGAATTTCAAGCCATTCATAATTTAGCTCTGGCAATCTAAATTTCTTAGTATCAATTACTTTTAAATGGTCTTTTGTAACAAATTTGCCTATAGAATTTAGAAAAATTAATACTGAGGAATAATATTCAAGATTAGTATATATCCATTCGAGGTTTTCATAAGGATTTAGGAAAATTTTATGATTAGTAAGAGCTTTTATTAATTCCTCATCGTTTTTTATTTCTTCATAAATATTTTGTGTTTTGTTTCTTTGGTTTTGAATTAGCGAAAATTCTTCCTCAGTAGGTTCTGATAAATAAATATAATCTTGATGAGGGCACAAATCATTTTCAGCAACAAGTTCTGGAACAGATATTTCAGCATCGACAGGACCATTTAAATCAATATATCTTTGCCACTCAGTATAAGAAACATCATAAGGAGGAGTTGCTGTTAATCCAACTATTGTAGGTTTTAAAGCTTTTTTAACTACATTAAGACATTTCCACCATTCATTTTTTAAATGATGTGCCTCATCAACAACAATAGTTTTCACTCCTTTGTCTTTAAGTGAGTTTACAATATCTGTAGCATCAATAATTTTTACAGTTTTTTCATTTTCGCCGTTTTCAAAATCCTCATCTGCATCGAGAATTTCTGAATCTTCTTCAACAATGGTGTTTGTTACTGCTGCATGAAGAGCCTGATAAGTAACAACTGTAAGAAATTTTGGATTTTTTATATCTATAGAAATCCAGTCGGGCATTTCGTTTGTTTGAAGAAATAGTTCACAAAGTCTTTGAATCCATTGGTTTCTAATTGCGATAGTTGGAGCAAAAATCAAGCTTGGTTTATTTAGTCGAATAGCAACTTCGAGTCCAAGCACAGTTTTTCCTGAGCCTGGTGGAGCAATAATATGCAAATGATTATCATCAAGATGTTGTTCTAAATCATCAAGAACTCTTTTTTGATAAGTTCTCCAGCTGTATTTGAAATTTATATTTTTGGGAAATTCTTTCAATTTAGTGTTGTGTATTTAATCAATTTGATATATTTCTTCAATTATACTCCAAATTTCCCTCTCAGTATCATCATTATAACCCCCTAATTGTTTAATTGAATTAAGAATTTCACTTGTTTTCTGATTTATTAAATTTAAAACATGTTTTTCAGGAATAATAAATGGAATTTTCTTGATATAATTGGCAGGATTATTTGCCGATGGATTTATTGTTCGAATGAATTTATTACAAGTAGGCGAATTAAAAAATGCTAATAAATAATACGTTAAATTTTCGTCTTTTGGAAAGATTCCAACAATACTTTGATCAAATAATTTGTATTCAATTAATGATGCAGTAATGCTACTGCTACTAATCATTGGTACGCCTATTCCAAATTTAAAATAAAATTGAGGGTTTTGAAATCTTGCTTTCTTATCAGTTTTATAATGCTTTACAGCTTCCTTGCTCCAATTCATAAACCACCCTTCTGACTTCAAGTATTTTACATTTCCACCTTTAACAATTGGTATAAAATATTTTGTTCCAGTAATACCATCAAGTAAATTGGAAATATTTTGATAATCCCTATTTATTGAATTAGGATTAACTATATTATAATTTTTTGCATTTTTCAAATCCGTATTACTAACTTGCAAAAATGTTTTATCATCTCCTGAGTAGAAGCCAGTTACACAACTTGCAATATCTCCTATTTTTAGTTTTGAATTATTAATTGCATTTATTATTTCAAAATTATCAGAAATTAAAAATGCATGGTCAGGGTTTGTATAAATATCCTTTTGATGATAAATTTTTATATTTAAATCTGTTTCCGAATTTATATCCGATAGTTGTTCTACGTTTTTGAATCCATTAATTATTTTGAAATTATTATTTAAACATTCTTTCTGGTTAAAACATTTCTCAAGTGTAATTATAGATAAATTTGCATAACCAAAATTTACACCAGGGAAAAATGAAGATGGAAATAGTGCAAGTTCTTTTATTTTGGTTTTTTTTAAAATATGCTTTCGCAAATCTTTATGCATGTGCAAATTTAAATATGTGTCAGGAATTATGAAAGTGAGTAATCCTTTATCCCTCAATAGTTCAATACTCCTATAAAGGAATAAACCATAAGTTTCTTTTGTATAGATATTTGGAAATAATTTCTTTAAAACATCTCTTTTTTCATAATCCTGCCATGCTCCATAAGGTGGATTTGCAATAATTTTGTCATAAATTCCCCCAAAGCTTGAATTAAATATTAATTCTTCGTCTAAAAGCGTGTCGCTATGTTTTATTCTTACATTAGGTAAATATGAAAATTTTTTATTTAATATTTTTATAGATTTTTCATTCAATTCATAAATATCAACATATGCATATTCATTTTTATCAATAATTGATTCTACAAAGACCCCATCGCCTCCGCATGGTTCTAATATTCTATCATCAGATTTTAATGATAAGTTTTGCACCATATAATCAACAATCGGAGTTGATTTGGTATAAAATGCCTGATATTTTCTTGCTTCCTGAAACATTACCAAATTAAGTATTGGTCAAGATTGTTTTGTTTAGATTCAATTAATAAATACAACATTTTCATTTCACAAATATAGTAAAATAATTTTTAGATTTTAAATTATAGATTAGGTTTTTAGGTGGTTAAAAATAAAAGCTAAGGTTTATATGAAAACTCTTTTAAACGTAAAATTCTATACTACAAATATAAGTAGTTATTGCTAATAAAATAAATCTAGACACCCAAAATCTTTTCTTTTTAATAATTCATTTACAGTGTCAATGTCAAAAAATTGTGGATCAAATTCTTCTCCTAACCAATCTCTAAGCTCTTCATAATCTTCATGTTCTGGATCTTTCAACACTTCAAGCATGTCTGCATAACCCCAGACTCCTCCGCAATCTTCGGGTGGACAATTCATTTTACCTTTTACACAAATCGGATAAACTAATTTAGTATCATACGGAAGAATTTTTTCTAACACGATATCATGTTCCCAGTCATCACCAAAATCATATTCATAAATAATTTTATCCTTTTCGAAACTAAGTAAGTCTGAAATTTTAATTTTTGCATAATCAATATCACTATTATTACCCACAAAAACATCATCTTCTGTCTTATGTACATAATATGATCTACCTTTGACAAAATGGTGCAAATGAGAATTTGTCCAGCCCATTGTTGTTTGAATAATTTTATGAAAATCGGGTAATAATACATTTTCAGGAACTAATATCCTTCTCCAGATTTTTGGTCTAAACCCTTTTAAAGCAATTTGAATTTGAAAAATTCTCATATTTACTCCTTTCTTTTAATAATAATTAAAACAGTTTTGGTGTTGTGAAAATAATTTCTTACAAACTAATTTATCCACACCAAATTTTTTCAAATATACAAGATATTATTTTATAAAAGTAAGATTTTGTAGAGAAATTTTTTGGGTGGGGAAAGTGAAAAAGGGAAAAAGTTTAGCGGGTTTTAGAGCTAACCTTTAACTTTTTGAAAACCAATAATATATTATTAGTCATAAATTGTAAAACTTATTCCACATCATTATCCTCATTTTCATAATCCTCATAATTGAATTCTATTTTACTTTGAATGATTATTTCAGAAAGAATATCGTTTAATTTGCCAAATTCAACAGCCTTATTAAATCGTAAAGCCAATTCTGGAATATTTATAATTTCCTCTATGCAAGACATGTAATTATCTACAACTGCTTTGACAGAATATTGTTTCTCAGCATTACTTTTGATGTTAGATAGCAACACATCAGAAGTTTCTTCCGACTTAATCACAAAAGTTACAGGAAATTTTTCAAGTTTGTCTATGTCTAAAAAATACTTTTTAACATCTGTTGTTTCTGTTACTTGAAAGAAACGACCTAATGGTTTCATTACAAAATCGATTCCGCCATCATTAGCATTAGTTCGTCCTGTTTTGTATAATTTTAAATTTTCTTCTTCAATGTCATTTATTTCAAAACCAAAAAATACCGTTTGGTCAAAATAAAAATACTTCAAAATTGCAAAACTTACAATTTCAAAAATCCTTGCATCTACATTTGGTGATAACAAACTTAACACAAATTCATAACTTTTAGGATTTTTTTCTTCTTCCAATTCTTTCAGCTTTTCACAAGTGCTAATAAAATTTTCAAACGCCCCTCTTTTTACTTCTACATAAGTATCAATTATTTCAAGAATAGCATGCGAAATATTAAATATTAGTTTATTCACTTCTACATTTATTAGATTTTCGTTAATCCAATACCTATTAGTTTCAACAACTCGAATAATTGGTGTAAACTCACATGTGGGGAAGTACTTTTTAAATTCTTCGTTCATACGATGATTTAACGCATGATTTTGCAATTTAGAACCAAATGGCAATTCTCTCTGTCGTTTAAAAAGATCAGAAAACTTGGCTCCTTCAAAGTCAGAGTAACCGTCTTTTTTGTCATATCCATTTGATATATAATCTTCTATAAGCACATAAATTGCATAAAGATTTCCAAAACTTCCTCTTGATTTTGAACCTCTAGTTGCTGATTTTGTTTTTATGTTAATATACTTAAGAAGCTCACTATTATTATAAATTTGTTTAAAATCATCAGCAAAATGATTTTTTAAAATTTTATCAATTTTATCAGTAAAAGAATGTCACATAATTAAGGTTCAAATAAAGTTTGTTGTTGAAAATTTTTTACTTCATAAATTTTTGGTTCTCTATATAACTTTTCACCATTGAATTCCCGCATTTCTTGAACTCTTCTAAGTCCAATTTTAATGAATTCTTCATTAATTTCAATTCCTATTGATTTCCTTTTTAATTTTTTAGCTACATATGAAGTAGTAAAACTTCCAGAAAAAGGATCAAGTATTGTATCTCCTTCATTAGAACTAGCCTTAATTATTCTTTCAAGTAAAGCAATTGGTTTCTGTGTTGGATGATTTTCATATTCCTCCATTCTGTATCTCACTCTTGCAAAATCCCATACATTTCCTGGTACTTTCTCATTACTATATGGTTGTGGTGGATTTTTTCTATAATCAATTAAATTTCTTCTAGCACCAGTTTTAGCTTCAACTAAAATATCATTTGAATTAAATGTATAATTTTTTTTGTCTTTTACACAAAATAAAATTGGTTCATACATAGAGCCATAAAAATTTTTTGCTTGCACGCCAGAACTATCATAAGACCATACAATTCTTGATAAAATATTAATTTTATCTCGCAGAAAAATGTCAAAATATGGCATAAACTGAGTTGAAGTCATTACATAAAAACTACCTGACGGTTTCAGTTTTTTAAGACAAAGGTCTATCCATTTATAGCACCACTCTAAATATAATTCATCAGTTGCCCATTTGTCTTTTAATCCATTAAAATCTTTACCAATATTATAAGGAGGATCAACAAAAATTAAATCAACACTTGAGTTTCTAATTTCGTTTTCAAGTATTTTTAAGGCATCACCCTGATAAATAATATTGTTTTCGTGTTCGTGTTTTATCATACCACTTTCTTTTTTTAATGATCATATAATGAAATTGTGTTCCCTTTTACATTTTCTCTAATCTCATTCACACTTCCATATTTCCACAAACATACAAAATATAATCCAACAATCCCCTACTTTTCCAAATTTTTTTTACCAACAAAATTTGTTGATAGCAAGTAAATTCATATGTGCCTAAAATTCCAACTTCACATTCTTCACAAACTCCATTGCTGATAAATATTAATTAATTAAATTTACACCGTGAAGATTTTTTTAAATATATTATTCTTTTTGCTTATTGGTTTTAGCGTTTTTTGCCAAAACGATGAGTATGAGTTTACAAGATATTTTTATCCAAATGGAAATATATCGGCTGAAGGTTATATTCGTGAGGGAAAACCTGATGGTTATTGGAAAAATTATTACGAAGACGGTACTCTAAAATCTGAAGGAAATCGACTGTTTTTTGAATTGGACAGCATTTGGAATTTTTACTACCCTGACGGACTTATTGAAAACTCTATAAACTATCGTAAAGATAAAAAAAATGGCTACTCTCTTCACTATAAATATTTTTATGACGAAGATTCTGTACAACATCACTACCTGTTTTCAAAAGAACTTTTTCTAAACGGTCTGCGTGAAGGGACTTCATTTTACTACTCAACTGATGGAAAATTACAATACATATTTTCATATAAAACCGATAAAAAAGATGGAGATGCTAAAGAATTTAACAAAGACAGCACTGTAATTACTCTATTCAAATATTATAACGGCTATGAGGTTGAAGCTAAAAAAATAAATAGAACAGATGCCCAAAAACGTAAACAAGGAACTTGGATTGAGTTTTATACTAACGGAAATAAAAAAACCGAATACAACTATATAAACGATATTTTACACGGCTACCATAGGGAATATGATGTTGATGGTAAAATGTTAACAGAACAAAGATATGTAAATGGCGAATTGTACGTTCCAGAATTGGCACAAGAAGAAGAAATTGTTTTAAAAGCTGAAATTAAAAAAGCATACTACCCCGATGGAAAAATTAAATTTGAAGGGGCTTTCCTAGATGATAAACCCGTTGGAATTCATAAAGAGTATGACGAACAAGGACATGTAAAAATAGCAAAAGAATATACTTCCGAAGGCGAATTTTTGGGTCAAGGTTTGTTCGATAATAACGGTAAACGTACAGGATTGTGGAAATTATATGATGATTTTAACTCATATTATTTTGGCGAAGGAAATTATGTTGACGGAAAACAAGACGGAAAATGGATTTTTTATTATAAAAATGGAAAAGTCGAACTTGAAGGCTATTACTCTGAAGGTAAACCAGATAGAGAATGGATTTGGACTTATGAAAATGGAGCTACAAAAAGAAAAGAAAACTTTATCTACGGAAAACGCGAAGGCGAATATGCCGAATACGACTCTGTAGGAAATTTAATTTTAGCTGGTCAGTATTTTGACGATGCACGAAAAGACGAATGGATAATTTATGTGGGAGAAATTGAACAAAAAGGAAATTACAATTTAGACGAAAAAACCGGCACTTGGAAATATTACTATATCGACAATAATAAAATAAGATTTGTAGGAAATTTTAAAAATAACGAACCAGACGGCATCCACAAATGGTATTATCCTAATGGAAATATTGAAATGTATGGTGCTTATCGCATGGGTAAGAAAAATAAAGATTGGAAAAAATACAATCCTGACGGCTCACTGCTTACTACCTACACTTACAGAAATGATAAACTAATCAAAATAGACGGAGTAAAACTTTATAGAGGAAGAAAAAAGTAAAAAACTAAGGCTAACAGCTATAAAATTCCTTTGTTAAAATCTCCTATTTTCAGCATTGTTGCACCAAAAATAATAAATCACAAAATTAATGAATGTTGCAAATAAAGAGCAGAAAATAAGAAGTTGTGCTTTTGCCAAACAATTACGCCTTGTCCGTAGGACAACATGTGATTAACCGTAAGATTTATCTTGCGGTGAAGATACTCCCCCAACCCCCTCGCCCGCAAGGGCGACACAATAAAGTCAGTTAAAAGCATTGCACTGAACGTAGTTAAAGTGTTAATAGCATTGTGTTGCCCTACGGGCAAGGCTTTCGAGGGTCTAACTACCGCAGGCTGCGCCTACGGTTAATCACATGTTGTCCTACGGACAAACTCTTGATAGTCTTATATTGCAATTAAAAATATATATTCTCTATTTTTAACATTGCTACGCCCAAAATATAAATCACATCTGATTGTCAAAATGTTAACGAGTGTTGCAAAAAAGTTGCGTAAAATAGGCGATAGAGTAAAACTTTATAGAGGAAGAAAAAAATAAAAAACTAAGGCTAACAGCTATGATTTTTTGTTAAACCATAATTTTATTTTCTATTCATTTTTGCATCCATACTAAGTGTTGCATGAGGAACAGCTCTAAGTCTTTCTTTTGATATTAATTTTCCTGTTTCTCTACAAACACCGTAAGTACCTGTTTCGATTCGCGCAAGAGCTGCTTGTAAATGTTGAATAAATTTTAACTGCCTTTGAGCAATTTTGCCAATTTCTTCTTTAGATAATACATTTGCACCTTCTTCCAAAACTTTAAAAGTTGGCGATGTGTCCATTATATCGTTAGTGTCTTCGTGACTTAACATGCTTTTATACAATTCATAATCACGATTTGCTTTTTCAAGTTTTTTAAGAATAATTTCCTTAAACTCCATTAGCTCTTCATAGCTGTATCTGGTTTTTTCTTCTTCGGTACTCATATCAAAATTTTTTAATTAAACCTTTTTTACACTCAATAGCGTTTCAAAATTATTTACTTCTACGGAAATATTTTCTTTTTGTTCCATTTTATCGACAATATTTATAGAATTTGCTAAAGTTTGAGAACAAATATATTCATCAAACTTAGTGATAGCAGAGTTTAGATTAGGATTTGAAAGAATGTAAATATTTATTTTATCAACCACATTAAATCCACTTTCTTTTCTTAAATTTTGAATTCTATTTACAAATTCTCTTGCAATTCCTTCTTCTATTAATTCTTGTGTTAAATTTATGTCGAGTGCTACAGTAATTTTTCCTTCGTTAGCAACTAACCAACCTGGAATATCTTCAGAAATAATTTCAACATCATCTAAGTCAAGATTAATTTCCTGATTTTCAATAACAAAACTAAATTTGTTTGTACGTTCAAATTCTGCAATTTCTTTTTGAGACATTCCTGCAATTTTTGCAGCAACTTGTTTCATCAATTTACCGTATTTTGGTCCTAAAACCTTAAAATTAGCTTTAATACTCTTAACCAAAATACCAGAACTATCAGATAAGAATTTTATTTCTTTAATATTTGTTTCAGTTTTAATAATTTGCTCTACTTTTTCGATTTGCTCAACAAAATTATCAGAAATAATAGGCATCATAATTTTTTGAAGAGGTTGTCTAACCTTAAAATTAGCTTTTCTTCTTAAACTTAAAATCATCGACGAAATAGACTGTGCCATTTCCATTCTTTCTTCAAGTTCTTTGTCAATAATTTCTTCGTTTACTTCTGGGAAATAAGCTAAATGCACCGAGCTTACTTTTTCTTTATCGTTAACCGAAATTAAATCTCTATAAAGTTTATCCATGTAAAATGGTGCTATTGGCGATGCTAATTTTGAAACTGTTAGCAAACAAGTATATAAAGTTTGATAAGCCGAAATTTTATCTTCATCGTATTCTCCACCCCAATAACGTTTTCGTCCAAGTCTTACATACCAGTTGCTTAGGTGGTCAATTACAAAATCTTGAATTAAACGTCCTGCTCTTGTGTTTTCGTAGTTTTCGTAAGCATTTCCCACATCTTTAATTAAAGAATTTAGCAAGCTTAAAATCCATTTATCAAGCTCTGGACGTTTTTCAAATTCTATTTCTTTATCTAAATTTCTAAAGTTATCAATATTTGCATAAAGAGCAAAGAAGTTGTAAGTATTGTAAATAGTTCCAAAAAATTTACGTCTTACCTCATCAACTCCAGAAATATCAAATTTTAAATTATCCCAAGCCTGAGAATTTGTAATCATATACCATCTTAGCGCATCTGCACCGTATTCGTCCATTGCCGAAAATGGGTCAACAGCATTTCCGAGGCGTTTAGACATTTTGTTTCCGTCTTTGTCGAGAACTAAGCCATTTGAAATAATATTTTTAAAAGCTACCGAGTCGGAAACCATTGTTGAAATTGCGTGTAAAGTAAAAAACCATCCGCGAGTTTGGTCAACACCTTCGGCAATAAAATCGGCAGGATAAAGATTTGGAAATTCTTCTTTATTCTCGAAAGGCCAATGCCATTGTGCATAAGGCATAGAGCCAGAATCAAACCAAACGTCAATTAGGTCGGGTTCGCGAAACATTTTTTCACCTTTAGAAGAAACTAAAACAATTTCATCAACATCAGGACGATGCAAATCTATTTTTTCATAGTTTTCTTTTGAATAATCGCCGGGAACAAAGCCTTTCCAAAAATCTTTAGACATAAAACCTTTTTCAACAGAAATAGCAATTTCGTCCATTAATTCTTTAACACTTCCCATACATTTTCTTTCGCTTCCATCTTCTGTACTCCAGATAGGCAAAGGTGTTCCCCAATATCTCGAACGACTAAGATTCCAGTCAACCAAATTTTCTAACCATTTTCCAAATCTACCTTCTCCAGTACTTACAGGTTTCCAATTTATGGTTTTATTTAGTTCAATCATTCTGTCTTTAAGTTCTGTAGTTTTAACAAACCAAGAATCTAAAGGATAATACAAAATTGGTTTATCTGTTCTCCAGCAATGAGGATAATTGTGAACATATTTTTCAATTTTGAAAGCTTTGTCCTGCAATTTTAACATTACAGCAATATCAACATCGGTTGAAATGTCGGGATTTGCATTTTCGTCGTATTCGTTTTTAACAAATCTGCCAGCAAAATCTTTATATGTTTCAACATTTACATAGTTTTTAACAAAATCTGGATGTAAATCTTCTATTCTAAAGAATTTTCCTTGTTTATCAACCATTGGACAAATATTTCCGTCTTTATCGTCGAGTATAAGTGCGGGAATACCTGCTGCCTTTGCAACGCGAGCGTCATCAGCACCAAAAGTTGGAGCAATATGCACTATACCAGTTCCGTCTTCGGTAGTTACGTAGTCTCCTGCAATTACTTTAAAAGCTGGTGATTTTGGTTTTACCCAGTCTATCAATTGTTCGTAAGAAATTCCAACTAAATCTTTGCCGGAATATTCTTCGATAATTTGCCAAGGAATATTTTTATCACCAGGTTTATATGCTTCAAAATCAGCATTTTGCATATCAGCTTTAAAATATGCAGAAATTCTATCTTTACATACAATAAGCGAAATTGGATTCCCAGAATAAGGATTAAAAGTATTTATTTTCACATATTTTATTTCTGGACCAACAGCAAGAGCGGTATTTGAAGGAAGAGTCCAAGGTGTGGTAGTCCAAGCTAAAATATAAAGATTTGGATTTGCATTTTTATAAAGTTTTTCAGAGATTTCATTTCTAATCACAGAAAAAAGAGCAACTACAGTAGTGTCTTTCACATCTTTATAACAACCAGGTTGATTAAGTTCGTGAGTACTTAAACCTGTTCCAGCTGCTGGTGAATAAGGTTGAATAGTATAGCCTTTATAAAGTAAATTTTTATCAAATAAATCTTTAAGCAAATACCAAACTGTTTCAATATATCGGTTGTCGCAAGTGATATAAGGATTGTCCATATCTACCCAATATCCCATTTGTTCAGTAAGTTTTTCCCACAAATCTTTATATTTCATCACCTCTTTGCGACAGGTATTATTATATTCTTTAATAGAAATTTTCTTACCTATATCTTCTTTAGTAATTCCCAAAGTTTGTTCTACGCTAAGCTCTACAGGCAAACCGTGAGTATCCCAACCTGCTTTACGGTCAACGCAATAGCCAGTTAATGTTTTGTAACGGCAAACCACATCTTTTATAGCACGAGCCATAACATGATGAATGCCAGGAGTTCCATTTGCAGAAGGCGGACCTTCAAAAAATATAAAAGGTTTATTATCTTTACGTGTTTTTACACTTTGTTCAAAAGTATTTTCTTTTTTCCACAACTCTTGCATTTCAGCATTAATTGCTGCTAGGTCAAGTTGCTCATATTCAGCAAATTTCTTATTCATCTAACTATAAACTTTAAAGTTGCAAATATATATTTCTAGACCAAAATATCCAAATCTTAAAAATGATTTGTTTTTTATCGGTTTTTATAAATGTGTAATGTGGATTTTTTTGTATTTTTGAGGAATAAATTAAAAATAATTTCATTATTTAATTATGTTTTATATCTTTGTAGACAGTTTTAAGCTGACAAATAGACTATGAACAATAAGTCAATATCAAAACAATCTAATGCAATCCTCACATATTTTAATGAGCAGGACATAAAATGTTTTGATTATGAGCAAGCAAAAAAAGCTTTACCAAAATCCAAAGACAGTAGTTTGAGAGAGTTGCTCAGAGATATGACACGCAGAGGATTGTTAATGAGAATAAAACGAGGCATATATTACATTATTCCGTATGAGGAAAACCCTGAGAATTTTATGCCTGATTGGCACCTTCTTGCGGAGTATTTAGTAAATGGAGCAAATTATTATATTGGGTATTATTCCGCTTTACAAATACATAATTTAATTGTTCAGCCTTCACTGAAAGAACAAATTGTTGTTTCAGAACAAGTAAAACCCTCAACTTTAAATATTAAAAGTGTAGATTTTCAATTTATTTATCATAATAAACAACATTTTTTTGGTGCAAAAAAAATATGGATAGACAACTATAATAAAGTGATTTGTTCTGACTTAGAAAAAACATTTGTTGATTGTTTATTTAAGCCTGATTATGCTGGTGGTATTGTAGAAATAGCAAGGGCAATTTATATTGTACGAGAAAAAATTAATTATGATATCTTGCTAGATTATGTTATTAAATTTAATTCACAAGCCGTTATAAAACGATTAGGTTTTTTATTGGAGATATTAGAAATAAAAACTGCCATAATTGACGACTTGCAAAAACTAAGAACAGATTCCATTATAATTTTAGATACAGAACTACCAAAATCAGGAAAAATAACAACAAAATGGAGTATTCAGCAAAATATTGAAACAGAAACTATAAAAACAGCAATATACACATGATAAAACCAGGAGAAATACAAAAGATTGCACGAAAAGTAGGTGTGCGTGACCAACAAATAGAGAAAGATTATGTCTTATCTTGGATTTTGCAAGGTATTGCCACGCACAAAGTTCTTTCAAAATCAATAGTTTTTAAAGGAGGAACTGTATTAAAAAAAGTTTATTTTGAAAATTACAGATTTTCAGAAGATCTTGATTTTACACTTCTTGACAATAGTATTTCTAATCAACAAATATTTCAATATTTTAAAGAAGTGTTTGATTATATCAAAGAGGAAACAAATATTCCATTAGAATTTGCTGATTATAATGATCTTAGAGAAATAAATTTTTACATCAAATATGTTGGACCATTAGGTGGTATCGGAGCAAATAAACGAGTAAAAGTTGATATTTCTAAAAATGAAAAACTATTCTTTGTTCCTGATTTTAAAGAAGTTATTATTACTTATTCTGATCAGGAAAAACACAAATTGCTTTGTTACTCACTTGAAGAAATCCTTGTTGAAAAATTACGCTCTGTAATGCAAAGAATGCAAGCAAGAGATTTTTATGACATATGGTATTTGTTAGAAATTCAAAAACTAGACCTTAAATTTTGTAAAAATGAATTTATTGCAAAATGTAAAAGTAAAAACATTAACCCTTTTGATTTTTTAAATAAATTAAAACTACGTTTGCCACAATATAAAGCCAGATGGCAAAAATCAATGAAAGACCAAATTAAAGACTTGCCAGATTTTGAACAAGTGGAGCGAGAAGTAATGAGACATTTGAAAAACTTAGATATACAATAATCTTTTGTATTTTTGAGGAATAAAATTAAAAATAATTTAATTA
>DAONZU010000003.1:0-15031 GCA_035406965.1 Bacteroidales bacterium | reverse complement strand
ATTATAATTTGAATATTGATCCAGATATTCCAGTTTTTGGTAATAATAGCGATAGTTTAAAATTATCATCTTTAATGATAAATCCCTTTGTAGGTGCTATGTATAAATTACATTTTTATGTTTTTAAATTTCATTTGGCTTTAAGTATTGGTGCAGATTTTAAATATACTGTTAGCAATGCAATTACTATAAATGATCATAATGGTTCACCATTTTTAACATATCCAAGTTTAGATAAGAAAAGTAGTGATAAAATCATTTTTCCAAAAAACAGCATGTTTAACAGTCTTAGTAATATTGGTTTTCAAATATGTCCAAAATTTGGATTCGATATTTATCCAACAAAATTTTTAGTAACTCATTTGTTTGTGAGTTTTTCGCCATTAACAACATTTGCAAAAACACCTGATTTAAGAGGTTATGCTGGTTTTGGTATAAGTTATTTAGTTCCTTTTAAAAGAGAAAACGAGTCAAAAATTTTACAATTCTATAAAAAATAATAAACGCTATGAAAAAATCAATTTACATATTATTTTTATTATTGCTTAATACTTTTTATTTAAGCTCTCAAACAATTGTTCCTGTTGTTCAAGCAGGACACACAGGCAGTGTTTTGTTTGTTGAATGGGATCCAACATCTAGATATGTAGCAAGTATTGATTCTAATAACGAATTAGTAATCAACGACTTAATATCTGGGAAAGTATTTTATTCAACAAAAATTCAAACTTACGATAATCTAGTTGCTTTAAACTTTAAAAGCGAAAGAGATTTATATGTTTATGGTCAAATAGAAGTTTACCACTTTGATATGTTGAATTTAAAATTAGAAAAATCTTTTGGTTCATATTCTTCTAGACCTCATGCCAATGTGTTGAAAATGAAAGGAGCTGTAGTTAGTAAAGGCATGTCTAAACTATATAATCGTGATACATATACTGATTTTAGTTATTCAACAACATCTAACGATGAAAATATTATTGTTGCTGGAGACGAAAAAGGCGGTTTGTATTTTTGTAATAATAAGTTAAAAGTTAAAAAATTTACTAAATCACACTATGCAAGAATTAACCATATCGCTTTTTCGCCAAATAATAAATATATAGCAGTAGGTTCGGCAGACAGGTCAATATCTGTTTGGCAAATTCCAAGTTATAATTTAGAAAAACGAATTATTCCACGTAGTTTTAATATTTCAAGTTTAGAAAGTTTTAAAGATGATAATTTAATTGCTTTTGGAGACGAACTTGGCTTTGTTTATTTACTAAAATTTGAAGAAGACAAAATTACTTGCGAAGGAGTTAATGCACATAATGGTAAAATAAACGATATTTGTTTCTCGCCAAATTCAAATGTAATTGGCACTGCAGGAGGCGACAATAGAGCTGCAGTAGTGGATTTTGAAAATAAAAAAGTTTTACAATATTTTATCTTGCATCCTAAATCAACAAAAGCAAAACAAACTTTCAATATTAAAGGAATACAAGCAAGAGCTAGTAGCGATGAAAAAACTCGTAAAAATTGGTTTGATGAAAATGTCTATTCAGTTGCAATTAGCCCAGATGGTAAAAACATTGCCTATTCAGGCGGAAAATGGGGTTTATCAAATCCTGTTTTGAAAGTATCATCAATATCTGGTTTAAAAATTAATTTGCCTAAAGAACAAAGAAAATCAAAAAGAGTAAATTTGGGTTTAGGCTCAAAAGATAATAAACATATTTTTAAACAAATAATTTTTACTGATAATAAAGATTTTATCGGATTAGGCGAAGAGGAAAATCGTGGAATTATATTTAATATGAATATTACTGGCTATAAACAAAAAGAACGTAATAGCACTAGTAATTTATTAAATAAAGAAAATCCTAATAATCTTTTAATTACAGAAATTGAAAAAGAAAAATCACCTGATTCTTATGATTATATTGTTAAAAAAGACTATAGTAATGGCGATATTTATACTTGCAATGGTTTTGAAATTTCAAGACAACATAATGGTAAAACAATAACTTTTAAAGGACATAGAGGACCTATTAATGATTTTCAAATATTAAAAGGTAAAGATTATTTAATTAGTGCTGCAGAAGATGCTTCAATGAACATATGGAATTTATCAACAGGAGAAATGTTGCTAAGTATTTATGTTGTTGATATGGGTAAATTAATTTTTATTACCCCCGACAATTACTACATGGCAACTGGTGATGCACTAACAGGAATGGGATTTAATTTTGACGGAAAAGTATTCCCTGCCGAACAATTCGACCTTAAATTTAATCGTCCAGACTATATTTTAGAATCTTTTGGATATTTTGACGAAGATATTATTGATGTTTACCATAAAGCATATCAAAAACGTTTAGCAAAACTTGGTTTTACCGAAAAAATGTTGGACGGCAAAATTGATTTACCAGAAATAAAAATTGCTAATGCTGCAGATATTAGCTTAAAAACAACTCAAAATATTTGTAAGTTAAATTTAGAAATGCTCGACCATAATTATGTTTTAGATAGACTAAATATATATGTAAACGATATTCCTATCTATGGTACAAAAGGATTATCTTTATTAGAAGAAAATTCAAAATCTATAACTAAAGAAATAGAAATTCCTTTGTCAGATGGCGATAATTATATTTATATTTCTTGTCTAAATTCTAAAGGTGTAGAGTCTTTAAAACAAGAAATAAAGATTTTTTATAATAAAGCCATTAAAGAAAAACCTAATTTATATTTAATTTCATTAGCTGTTTCTGAATATGAACAATCACAATATAATTTAAGATATACAATAAATGACGGTGATGGTTTTATGAAACTTTTCCAAAATAATAAATCTTTTAATAATATAAATATTTATTCACTTCATAATCAAGAATGTACAAAAGACAATGTTTTGGCATTAAAAGATGAATTAATGAAAAGTAAGGTAGATGATTATGTTTATGTACACATTGCAGGACACGGTCTGCTAGATGATGAATTAGATTTTTATTTTGCAACTGTTGATATAGATTTTGACGATCCAGCTAAAAATGGTTTAAAATATGATGAAATAGAAGGCATTTTAGACGGTATTCCAGCACGAAATAAATTATTATTAATGGATGCTTGTCACTCTGGCGAAGTTGATAAAGATGATGATTTTGCTACAGACGATAAAAATAGCGAAGATGATACTAGGGGTGTAACAATGTTTACAAATAAAAACAAAAATAAGCCAAAAACAGGATTAAGAAATTCATTTGAATTAATGCGTTTATTATTTGCTGATTTGAAAAAAGGAACAGGAACAGTTGTTATTTCAGCTGCTTCAGGAAGTGGTTACGCTTTAGAAATCGAAAAAATTGAAAACGGTATTTTTACATATTGCTTAATTAACGGTATTCAAAAAGGAAAAGCCGACACCAATAAAGACAAAATTATAAGCGTTTCCGAATTAAGAAATTATATTTTTAACGGTGTTAAAGAACTTAGCAATGGTAAACAACAACCTACTTCACGACAAGAAAATTTAATGAATGATTTTAGAGTTTGGTAAATTACACCGCTGGCTGTTGTTTACGAACAAACCATTAACTATCAAACATTTAGCTTCTTTAAAAACTTTATGAACTTTAAAAACTTTCAACTGACATTTTTTTATCAACAATATTACAAACCTGTTAATTTACTGTTACATAAACAATTAAAAAACCAAAAATTTTTAAATGCTTGATTTACAATCTTGTAAAATATTAACAACTTATATAAAACAATAAATATTTTGTCGATAACTTTTAATAAATTAATTTTTTTAATTCAAACAAAACTTAGATATAAAAAATTTTAAAAATTCCAAAATACTTAGCACAAATTTTTACAAAATAATTAACAATTTTATACACGAAAATTAAAAAAATAATACTTAAAAATGCTTTTAATAAAAACTATTAACAGTTGTGAATAAAAAAATTAAAATATTGAAAATCAAAGAAAGTTTGAAAATTTCATTGTTTATAAAATTTAATAAGTGATATTTGCAAGCGAATTAAAATAAATATTAATTATTTTTAAACAATATTAACAACTAATAATAATAATCATATTTTAAATTAATTAATAAAAACTAATATTATTATGAATAAATCAGATTTGGAAAATTTTGGGTTTTTAAAAATTGATATTCCAAAAGACATAAATTTAGTTGAGGAAATTCAAAAATTAAAAAAGGAAAAAAATGCTGTAATTTTGGGGCATTATTACATAGAGGGAGATTTACAAGATGTTTCTGATTATGTTGGCGATAGTTTACAATTGTCGCAACAAGCAGCAAAAACTGATGCAGATATTATTGTTTTTCTTGGAGTTCATTTTATGGCTGAGACTGCAAAAATTTTATCTCCAAACAAAAAAGTTATAATTCCTGATTTAAAAGCTAGTTGCTCTTTGGCTGAGTCTTGCCCAGAAAATGATTTTGCAAAATTTATACAAGATAATCCAGGACATACAGTTATTTCTTATGTAAATACTACTGCCGCTATAAAGGCTTTAACCGATATTGTTGTTACTTCGTCAAATGCTAAACAAATTGTGGATAGTTTACCAAAAGACGAAAAAATTATTTTTGGTCCAGATAAAAATTTAGGAAATTATATAAACAGTATTACAGGTAGAAATATGCTTTTGTGGGATGGAGCTTGTCATGTTCATAAACAATTTGATTTAGAAGCAATTTTAAAAATAAAATCAGAAAATCCGGATGCCAAAATTATAGCACATCCTGAATGTGAAAGTCCTGTACTTGTTGTTTCAGAACATATTGGAAGTACATCCAGTTTATTAAAGTTTACACAAACAGATACATCAAAAAAGTTTATTGTTGCAACAGAATCAGGTATTTTGCACCAAATGATTAAAGCTAGTCCTGATAAAATTTTTATTCCTGCTCCTGCTCTTGATTCAACTTGTGCTTGTAATGATTGTAATTTTATGAAACTTAATACTATGGAAAAATTATATAATTGTTTAAAATATGAATTGCCCGAAATTACTATAAATGAGCAGCTTAGACAAAAAGCAGAAAAATCAATTATAAAAATGTTAGAAATTTCTAAAAAGTTAAATATAAAATAGTTATATTTGCATTTTTAAGTTTATAATAATATTAATTTTAAAATTAAAGTTATGAAAAAAATATTTTTAGCAAGTCTTTTTATTTGTTTTATTTTTAAAGGATATAGCCAATTTTATTTAGGTGGGTAAATTGCATATAATAATACTTGGCTATTAAATAAACAAGTTTTTGCAGAAGGTCCTGAAATGGATGTTGAAGCTTCGTTTGGACATTATTATGGTTTTATTGCAGGATATTATTTTTCTGATATAGTTGGTTTAGAGTTGAATATGAATGTAAATAAAGTAGCACAAAAATATAGAGGTGATTTTAAACTTATTAGTATAACTAATAGTGATGAAAGAGCTTATTATAATTCTTCACTTGTTTTAAATACTATAGATTTTCCAATATTATTAAAATTAGGAAAAGTTGCATATTTTGAATTAGGTGGAATTTTTTCACTTGTAAATAAAGCAATTTATAACAAAACATTTGAAGAAGATTATAGTTATCGTATAGGTATCTATAAAGATATACCTTTATATAATGATTTTAAGAATGTAGAAAATTTAGATGTAAAATATGCATTTAAAGATTTAGGTATTGGAGCTGTTGTAGGTTTTGGTGCAAATATTAACTTAATTGAAGATGCTTTAAAATTTAATTTTGGTTTGAGATGTAATTTTATTATTACTGACTTAGAAGGAGTTAATGCTTTAGGTTATACTAAAGATAAAAGACCTTGGGTTAGTGAAAAAGAAACTAAAACATTTAAAACAAATCCTTTATATCTTGGTTTGAAAGCGGGATTGATTTATGAATTTAATTAATAAAGACGATATTTTATAAGTATCTTTTTCAATATTCGGGTTTAGTTACCTATAATGAAAATTATAAAATTAGAAAAAGTAAATTCTACAAATTTTTATGCTAAAGAATTATTAAGCAAAAAACTTGTTTTTGAAAATACTTTAATTTACACAAATTCTCAATCAGAAGGACGAGGAATGGGTAAAAATACTTGGTTTTCTGATGATTATAAAAATTTAACTTTTTCTTTATTGTTATTTGATAATTTTAAAGCAGACCAACATTTTAATATAAGCATAATAGTTTCTTTAAGTATTTTCGATTATTTGAGTTTAAAAGGTGTTTTAAGCAAAATAAAATGGCCCAATGATATTTATCTAAAAAACAAAAAACTTGCTGGAATACTTATCGAAAATACAATTACAGGCAATATTATTACCAACTCGATAATTGGAATAGGTTTAAATTTGAATCAAAATAAATTTCCTCAAGATTTACCAAATCCTATTTCTTTAAAAAATGTAACAAATATCGAATATAATATTGATGATGAAATTCAATTATTAACAAATACAATTGTAGCAAATTTTGAAAAATATAAGTTTAAAGATTTTAATTTTCTTAGAGATTTATATTTGAGTAATTTGTATAAATATCAAGAAAAATCAAAATTCAAATCAGAATCTCAAGAGTTTGAGGGAATAATTCGTGGTGTTGATAATTATGGTTATTTACTTGTTGAAGTAGATAGTAAAATTGAAAAGTTTTATTTTAAAGAAATAGAATTTTTGGAATAAATTATTGTAATAATGTGCTATCAATAGCAAATACATAATTTTCGAAAATATTTATTTTCTCTGCAAATTCGCATCCATTAAATCCAATAATTTCTTCGTAAGAAATTTGTTTTTTATATTCTTGTAAATAAATTTTAGAAATAGGTAAATATGTCCAGTGCCATTTTTCTTCGTTGTATCCTATATATGGTTTATTTGTATAAACTTGATAAAATCCAAATTTGTGAGCATTTTCACATAACCATTGATAAGCTTTTTTGCCTTCTTCTGTTTCAAAATATCTTAAATGTACACTTAATAAATCTATATCTGTTCCCCAGTGGTGTCGTGAAGTTCCTGGCATTGAAGAATATCTAAGTATTGAATTAATTACTGTAATTTTATCTGAATTTCCATGAAATTGTCTATTCCAAATATGCCTTTGGTTATTGAAACTTCTGAAAGCAGAAACTATTTTTAGGTTAATTCCTTGTTTTTCTGCTTTAAAATACATTGCAAGATAAGGTTTAAGAGCTTCTTTATGGATATACTCAGTTCTTTGCAAGCAACATTTTCTTGGAATTTTTACTAAAATGCTGTCTTCTTCAGGTTTTACTTTACCAAGAAGATAATTTTTATCAATATATGAATATTGATTTAATTTACTGTTTTGAGGTGTATTATCTTGATTATCATCAACTTTAGTAAATAATAAAAGCGTAGTACATAATATTATTGAAAATAAAAAAGATTTAATCATTTTTTAAATTTGGTCATCAGCATACCATTCTGCGTATGAACTTGCTGTTTCGTGAAGTTTTAAGCTATGAAGTTTTATATTTTCTGGTAATAATTTTTTAATAATTTCAACAAAATGTAAAATCATATTTTCGGCAGTAGGTTGAAAATCAAATACATGTATTCTATCAAACATTGGATTATTATTTTTAAATGAATTTATATTTTCCATTTTATTTAATAAAATACTATGGTCGAATTTGTCAACTATATTTTCTTTTACAATATTTTTTAATATGCCAAAGTCCATAACCATACCGAGTTTGGGTGAATTTGTTTCCGTATTTTGTTTTCCAATAACTGTAACAGCAAGTTTGTACGAATGTCCGTGAATATTACGACATAAGCCATCGTAATTATACAAGGCGTGTGCTGCTTCAAATTCAAATATTTTTGTTAATCTAATTTTTGTCATTTCTTTATTTTATTTAACAAAAATAGTAAAAAAAATGTTTTAAGAGAGTAATTTGGGAATGAATTTGTTAAAACCATTTTTTTCTACGAAAATACATAATCATTGTAAAGAAAATGATGATAATAATTATCCATATTGCAAAGTAGCCATATTTCCATTTAAGTTCTGGCATATTTGAAAAATTCATTCCGTAAATACCTGCAATAAAAGTTAAAGGAATAAATATAGTTGAAACTATTGTAAGTGTTTTCATTACTTGGTTCATTCTATGTCCTTGCACTGAAAAAAACAGATTTGATTTACTTTCTAATGATGAAAGAATCATATCGCAATTATCGATAAGGGTTAGGCATAAATCTTTTATTTCGGCAAAATATTTTAAATTATTTTTTTGAACAGCTTGACATTCAGCACGTTCTACCAATTGAGTAAATTCTTTTATTGGAAGAATAGATTTTTTAATAAAATTAATCAGCTTTTTATTATTTTCTATGATTTCGAGTGCATTTGGTGATGGTTCTTTTTTAGTATTAGTAAAATTAAACTTTTCAGTGTCTTCATCTAATTTTGTAAGAGTTTTAAAATAATTATCAAGAATAGCTTCAAGCATTGTATAAAGCAGGTAATCCATACTTGATTCTCTTAAAATGCCTTTATTATCTCTTAGTCTAACTCTTAGGTGTTCAAAAAAGTCTGCTCTTCTTTCTTGAAAAGAGATTAAATAATTTGTGGCAAAAACAAAACTTATTTGTTCTGTAATCATCTCATTTTCTGTAGGGACAATTGATTTTAGAGTGAGAAATGAAAAATTTTCAAATTCTTGAAATTTAGGTCTTTGGTTAACATCAAGAATATCTTGAATTACTAAGCTATGTATGCCTTGTTTTTCACAAATTGAAACTATTTTGTTTGTTTCGCTTAATCCATAAATATTTAGCCAGTAATTATTTTCATCTTTTTCGAGTTTATTTATGTCTTTTGGTAAAATGTTTTTAATTTCTTCACATTCTTCCTTGTTATACTTAAATAATTGAATATCTAATTCATTAATTTTTAAATTTCCCGTAAAAATATATTCTTTTGGGTCATTCTTTTTTCTATTAAGTACTGATATAATTGGTTTATTTTGTCTTGGTTGGTGCATGATTTACGATTTTGGATTTATGATTTGAGATTTATGATTTGAGATTTTAATAAATTCTGCTTTCCAAAATCCGAAATCCGAAATCTATCATCTTTATTATTCCCATTCACAATCTTCAATATTTTCATTTTTTTTGTTTTTAGCATTTATTTTATTTCTTACTGTTTTCGCTGTAGCAGTGAATATTGCAACAAGTTCATCACATTCTTTAATAAGGTTATCCAATAAATTTTTGTTTAACATTTTTCTTTCTTTTAATAATTCAAGGTGCAGCTTGTATGCAAGATTGCCTTCCATAGTGTTTTTATATTCTGTAACCGTCATATCTTATAAGTTTTAGGATAATTCTCGTTCAATGTCCTCAATGCTTGGCAGTGTGCTTTTGAGGGGTTATCATTGCATTTGTCTATAATATAGCGATGGTGACCCCACGGAATTTGCAATAATTCTTCAAGTATCTCAGAAAATAGCGAAGGGCTTGAGGATTTCCCCATCTCTTTTAATTTTCCCACAGCTTGTGGGAAAATTGAAGAATCACCTGCTTTTTGTAATTCTTCCACAAGTTGTGGGAAATATTTATTTGATTGACAATAAAGCAGATAAAACTTTTTCGTATAATAGAGATTTTGTATTGACAATCCTTTTACTCTGGGTAATGCCTCTTGTAAGTCCATGCTCAAATTTTTGAAAAAGCCTTCTCCCCATTTGCTTTCCACTTGTTTTTCTACAATATCACGTCCGAGTTCCCAATAGAATTTCAATAACTCGCCGTTCACTTTTACGGCAGCCTTTATTTGACTTTGGCGGAAGCGCAGACTTAAATCCTTTATCCACCCCGCATATTCTTCGTTTATTCTGATTAACTTGCTCATTTTACGTAATAATATTAATTCCTACTATGCAATGCACTCCTGCTTTTTCCACTTAGCAAAGATGTCGGCAACTAAAATGGTTTGGTCATTCACTCCCTTTACTTGTCGTGTCTCTTTGCGATATACAACATTCCCTGCCGAATCTTTTTCGGCAATTGTCTCTTCTTTTTCCATCATAATAACGTTGCCCTTTTCATCTCGTTTAAAGATAGTGTTGCCGCGTTTGTCGTGTCCAATATGGTCAATCATGGTCATAAATATACTATAATCACTCATCTGAAATCTGCATTTTTTTCATCTACCATTCCTAATCTTCATTGTTATAATAAACCTTATAAAACTTACCACGTTCGTCTTTGTTTTGATTAATAGTATTTTGTTGTTTTTAAAAATTTATAAATCGAGTATTCCAAAGGTTTGATCATAGGGTATATATAGATTTAAAAATTCAAATTTTAGATTTATTTTGTTATTAATTGCTTTGTAAACATTGAAGCTTTGTTTATCAGAAGATAAGTAGTATTTTATATATTCTTCACAGTCTGCTTGTGCAAAGAGTTTAGTATCATTTGGAATAATTTTTCTCTCGTTTACTTGGAGTTTTTCTTTTTCCTTTTCTGCAAAAGCAATTTTTGCAAGTTCACCTGTTCTTTTTGCATGTTTTAGATTGAAAGGCATTATTTGTAAATTTTTTAATGGCAATTCAGCAATATGCCCACCTACGCAATATTCTGCAATACTAATTGTTGAAATAACCATATCTATGTTTTCTTGCAAGAAGTAGCGAAAATATTTATCTGCATTATTAAACAATGGATCTTCATCGTTTAAAAAACGAAGAAAAAAACTGGTATCTAATAAAACAGCTCTTTTATGCGTCATAATTTCTTCTTATTTTATTTAGCCAATTGTCAGGTTCAATGGATTGAAGCCAATTTTTCTTTGCTTTATCCCTAAGTGATTTTAAATATTTCTCATCATATTTGGGTTGATAATCAATTAATTCAATAAATTTAAGAGTAGATTTATCGATTTCGCCTGTTTCTGAGTTTTGTTTACCTGTGGTACGTATTCCAAAAGTTTTGTATAGTAAATTTTCTTCGTAATCTTTTAGAAAAATTTTTGGTGTTTCTATTGTTATTATTCCAAATTCGTCTGTTGCAAGATGTATGTTAGCTTTATCTTTTCCTCCAGCATTAGTAATTTTTCCATAAAAATAAAATTCTGCGTCTGCCCAAAATACTTCTGTTCTATAAAAATGTGTTGTATTATCTAAACGCACTTCATTAGTTTGATTGAGCGATGTTTTTATATTAAAAACATAATTTTTCTTTTTGGCGATATTTTGTATATTTTCGAATGCTTTAGCAGTTTTAATATCTAAAAAATCTATGTTTTGTGATTCGTTAATTTGTCCTATAATGGCATTAAAACTAATTATAAACTGCATAGACATTTTAAAAATGTGTTTTACTGAGCCTTCTTCTATTCTATAACTTATAGTTGGACGATTTTTTTTATCTCCAGAATAAAGTAATCCTTCAGCATTTTCGAGCATATCAATTACTTCTCTGATGTCGTAATTGTCAGGTGAAAGATCGAAATTACCTATTGATCCTGTTATTATGATTTCTATAGAACCACTTTTTTCCATATTACAAAGATAATAAAAATGATTTTATTATTGCTATTTATAAAAAAAATTTTATATCGTTCTCCTTTCTCTTATTTTCCCCCCTCAAACGCCTCATGCAACAATGCTTTTAGTAGTTGCTCTGTGGATTCTTGGTTAGATGTAATATATTTTTTAAGTTCTTCGGTTTTAGCTAATTGCTTTTCTATTTCTGCTACAATTCGCTTTTGCTCGAGAAGTGGCGGAAGAGGGATAGGAATGTTGTATACTTCATTTCTATTAATTCCCGGTTTAACTCCTTTTGCAAGTTCTTCTATTTTTAAAGATTTTAATAAGTAGTAAGTGAAATCGAAATCTGATAAAGTTTCTTCCTCGATGTAGTATGCAACATCTGTTGTCCATGAAGGTGTTTGACATACATTTAAAGCACCTGCAGAACCTTTTCTTCCAACTATTATTGTTCTTTTATCTGTAAGATATTTGTCGTGATAACCAACAATACCATTAGAACCAAAAACAGGGTATTTACCATTATCGGTACGCTGTGTTTTTATTAAACTTTCACCATAAAACATATCAATAATCTCCCCCAATCTACACCACATCCAACTATCTGGAATTTCAAATGGAATTTCTTCGGGTTTTATTGGTGGTAATGGTTTTTGTTTTTTGGCATTATCTACTTTCTTTTTTTCTGCTTTTATTCGTTTGAGCAGTTCTGTTGCAGGCTCATCATTAGGGTCTTGTGGTACTAATTTGCCTTGTACTGCTTCTTGCAAAATAGCTTGAGTGAGGTTTTCGATGTGGGTGAGTTGGTGGGAAATATGTTCATTTATTTGATTTATAAGAGCTTCCTTTTTAAAATATGTAAAAGCAATGGTTTTTTGGTCTTCGATGTTTTCAGGAAAATATACCTCTAGTGGCAATAAATGTTTTGGTTTAATTTCTGTTTTTATACCACCTGGAACTTGTTCTTTTAAGAGTTGTATAAAATCGGGACTTTTTAAAAATATTTTCAAAAAATCAATATCAATTTTATTTTTTTCAAAAATATATGATGAATAATGGATAGTTGCTAAAATATCTTCATTTCCTTCATAAATTGCTAACGCCCCTTTTTCTACGTTAATTCCAGAAATGACTAAATCACCTTTTTTTATAAGAATCATATCAGTGTTTGATTTTTTTTCGGAAAGGTAAATTTCACCTAAAAAATTAATTTTATTAATTCTTTTTAAACCTGTAATTGTAGGGTCGTTTGGTTTATATCGTCCCTCACGATTTTTTAAAATTTCGCCCAGTTTAATTTTTTTCCAATTCATTTTTTCAATTTTTTTATTATTACTGCATGTCAGTTCAGGTCGCGACTTGAACCTGTCATGCTGTTTTTCAAATTATACCTGAACCTGTCATGCAGGTTTTTTCCCAATTCATTTTTTTTTCTTTTTTTTATTCCACTGCGATGGATTGTTTATGATATAATTTATTATATTTTCATAAGCATTAACGGTTCGAATAATATGGTCGTGAAAGGAACGTTGCCATGCAAAATTGTTGTTTCCTAATAAATGTATTTTTTTTGATGTTGTGGTTTTATACGCACCCATTAATTCTGACAATGATTTGATTTTCACGTTAACAGCATTTTTTGAATTAATTTCCAAAACACCGTGTATATGGTTTGGCATAACAACAAATGCATGAGAATTTATGTATGAATATTGATTAATTAACCAATCCCATTGTTGATAAGCTATTTCACCCATTGCATTCAATATCATTTTGTTATTATCGATTTCTCCAAAATAATAAATTTTATCTTTTGTACAACTCGTTACAAAATATAAATTATTTGTGCTGTAGTCAAAGTTTAACATTCTATTTCTCATTGTGTCATTGACTTTAATTCATTTAGAATTTCGGTTATTTTCACTTGATTTTTTTCAATCTTAGAAATTATTTCTTTTCTATCATATACCACTTCTTCCACAAGTTTATTAGGATTTTTAATATCTAAATCGTAATCTCGCTCAATAATGGTTTTAATAGGCACTTTCCATGCTAGTTCATTTTCAACGCGGTTATTCCACCATTTTTTTATTTCATCAAACTCAGAAAGTTGTATAGGTTTTGTTTTGCTGTATGCTTTATATCCTTCGGGTAGTGTATGTTCGTAATACCAAATTTCTTTGGTTTCTTTGCCTTTTTCAAAGAAAATAAGATTGGTGTTTACTGTTGCATAAGGTGCAAAGACCGATTGTGGCAACCTAACAATAGTGTGTACACTGCAATCTTCTAATAATTTTTGTCTTATACGCTGTTTTACACCATCGCCTGTTAAACTTCCGTCTGGTAGCACAATTCCAGCACGTCCACCTTGTTTTAACATTTGTATAAAAAGTATTAAAAACAAGTCTGCACTTTCTTTTGTACGGAAATTCATCGGGAAATTTGTTTCCATGCCGTCTCCTACCACTCCACCGAATGGTGGATTTGCTACAATAATATCTACACGGTCTTTTTGTTTTATTGAGGTAATTTCACGACTTAAAGCATCGGTGTTATCAATTTTTGGTATTGCAATATCGTGAGTAATAAGATTTATTACACTCAACATAAAAGGTAGTGGTTTTAGTTCTGTACCTGTTATAGTTTTTTGTAAAATTTCATGGTCGTTAATGTTCTCTACTTGTTTTTTCAAGTGTTCGACTGCACATACTAAGAAACCAGCTGTTCCACAAGCAGGGTCGCATATTTTTTCGCCTAATTGTGGGTTTATCATATCAATAATGAATTGTGTTATAGCTCTTGGCGTGTAAAATTCTCCAGTGTCTTTTTTGGCTGCCAGTCCTTGTAAAATATCTTCATAAATTGCATTAAACAAGTGATGTTCTTTACTGATGTTAAAGTCAATTTCGTTGAGTTTATTTATAGCTTGTCTAAAGGTAGTACCGCTTTTCATATAGTTGTTGGTGCCTTCAAAAATCTGCCTAATGATTATACCTAACTTATCTTCAACGCCAACTTGTAATTCTTTCAAAGTAGGAAAAAGTTGGTTGTTGATAAAGTTAATTAGTTCATCGCCAGTGATACCTTCGTCATCTTCAGCCCAATTGCGCCATTGTAATTCTCTATGAATAGGCGATTTGTAATTCAAATCAAGTAATTCCTTTTCTTTGTCTTTGTCATCAAAAAGTTTTAGAAAAATCATCCAGCCCAATTGCTCTATGCGTTGTGCATCACCACTTAAGCCAGGGTCTTTCCTAAAAATATCCCTAATAGATTTTATTATTCCACTTATGTTAGTCATGATTTATGATTTTCTGCAATTGCATTAATAATATTTTGTACATAGTTTTTGTTCATTTTTGTAAAAGCAAACCATTTTTTACCTAAATCTTTTAATGATGCTCCTAAATGATACATTTCTGTATTATCTATGATAATAAAACGGTCATGGCTTAAAGTAAATGTTTTTATTTCAA
>DAONZU010000002.1:0-53485 GCA_035406965.1 Bacteroidales bacterium | reverse complement strand
GATTTTTTTTCATAATAATATCATAAAAAATTTCTTTTGTGAATTGTTCACTTTCGAAATGTCCAATATCGGCTATTAATATTTGTTTTTCTGCTAAAAAATAATCGTGAAATTTAATATCGCCACTTACAAAAACATCGGCTTTACTGCTTTTTGCAGCGTTAATTAAAAAAGCACCACTGCCACCGCAAACGGCTACTTTTTTTATTTTTTTGTTTAAAAATTCGCTATGTCTTATTACTTTGCTATTAAATTTTTCTTTTAAAAGTTTTAAAAAATCTGTTTCAGAAATTTCTTGTTCCAACTCGCCAGTCATTCCCAAACCTACATTATTATGTGGATTTTCTAATTTGTATATGTCGTAAGCAACTTCTTCGTAAGGATGTGTTCTGAAAATTGCTTGTAATATTTTATTTCTAAGATATTTTGGATAAATGCTTTCTATTCGTACTTCTTTTTCAAAATGAATTTCGCCAATTTTACCAACAAAGGGATTTGAATTATCTTTTGCTCTAAAACTACCTTCGCCTTGTAAATTGTAACTGCAATTATCATAGTTGCCAATATGTCCAGCACCTGCTTCAAACATTGAGTTTCTTACAATATCAGCATGAGAAAGTGGAACGAAAACTGCAATTTTTTCTAAAATATTTTTTTCAGGCGAAAGGATTTTTAAATTTTTCAAGCCAATTTTTTCACAAATTTTATAACTAACACCTTGATTCACTTTATCAAAATTTGTGTGAGTACAATAAATTGAAATGTCGTTTTTTATCGCTAAGATAATTGATTTTTCTATATAATCACTTCCTGTGATTTTCTTTAACTTATTGAAAATGAGTGGGTGGTGAGCTATGATAAAATTGCAGTTATTGTCAATTGCTTCTTTAACAACTTCTATAGTTACATCAAGACTTATTAAAATTCCTGAAATTTCGTTTTCTAAATTTCCAACTTGTAAACCAGAGTTGTCGTATTCTTCTTGTAAAGATAGTGGAGCAAATTCTTCAAAACTATTAATAATGTCTTTTATCTTCATTAAAAATTATAATTCATTTTTTATAGCGAGTAATAAGTCTTTAATTTCATTAAGTTTTTTTACTGCCTCAAAATTATGTTCTGTTTCAGCAAGATTTTCTTTAAGTTTCTTTTTAGCACCTTTAAGTGTCATGCCTCTTTCTTTGACTAAGTGCCAAATTAAATGAAAATTATCAATATCTTTTGCTGTAAATAATCTATTTCCTTTTTTGTTTTTTTGAGGTTTTATAATGTCAAATTCGCCTTCCCAATATCTTATTAAAGATGTTTTAACATTAAACATTTCTGCGACCTCGCCAATGGAGTAGAATAATTTATCGGGTTTTTTGTTTTCGGTTGACATGTTATTTATTTAGTTTTCAAAAATGATAAAATTTATTTTAAAATCAAAATATTTTTAGATATTATTAGCTAAATTTCCCATTCAAACCCATCTTTTGTATCTTTTACCTTTATTCCAATTTTAGTAAGTTCATCGCGAATATAGTCGGAAGTAGCCCAATCTTTTTTCTCTTTTGCTGAGAGTCTTAGGTTTAAAACCATGTTTACAACATCTTCTAACATTTCGTTATTGCCAGCATCTTCATTTTCTAATTTTAATCCTAAGATGTTGAATAAAAATGTGTTATAAGTTTCTTTTAAGATATTTAAATTATTTTCATCAATTTTTTCGCTACCTGTAGCAACTGAATTGATAGTTTTTAATCCTTCAAATAAATTAGAAATTAAAATAGGCGAGTTTAAATCATCATTCATTGCATCATAGCAATCTTGGCGGAATTTTTCTGCGTTAAAATTATTTTCTTTACTTGGTTTTAAACTTTGTAGTGTTTCTACACCTTTTAGTAATCTTGCATATCCTTTTTCTGCAGCTTGTAAAGCTTCGTTTGAAAAATCCAAAGTGCTTCTATAGTGTGCTTGCAAAATGAAAAATCTGATTGTCATTGGTGAGTAGGCTTTTTCTAAAACTTTGTTTGCACCAGTAAAAAGTTCATCTAAAGTAATAAAATTGCCTAAGGATTTTCCCATTTTTTGACCATTTATTGTAATCATATTATTATGAATCCAATAATTAATGGAGTTTTCGCCGGTAGCTATTGTATTTTGAGCAATTTCACATTCGTGATGAGGGAAAAGCAAGTCCATTCCTCCACCATGTATATCAAATTTTTCGCCTAAATATTTATGTCCCATTGCCGAACATTCTGCATGCCAGCCCGGAAAACCTTGTCCCCATGGTGAATTCCAACGCATAATATGTTCGGGACTAGCATTTTTCCACAAAGCAAAGTCAAAACTATTGCGTTTTTCATCTTGTCCGTCTAATTGGCGAGTATTTGAGTATAAGTCTTCTAAAACTCTGCCCGAAAGTTTGCCGTAATTATATTTTTGATTGTATTTTTCAACATCAAAATAAACAGAACCATTGCTAACATATGCATATCCAGCATCTAAAATTTTTTGAGTAAGTTCAATTTGTTCAATTATATGTCCAGAAGCGCGTGGTTCTATACTCGGTCTCAAAACATTTAGCTTGTCCATATCTCTATGGTATCTGTCGCTATAAAATTGAGCAATTTCCATAGGCTCAACTTGTTCTAATTTAGCTTTTTTACCAATTTTATCTTCGCCTTGGTCGGCATCATTTTCCAAATGTCCAACATCGGTAATATTGCGTACATATCGTACTTTGTAACCAATGTGTTGAAAATATCTAAAAAGTAAATCAAAAGTAATCGCAGGACGTGCATGTCCTAAATGTGCATCTCCATAAACAGTAGGTCCGCATACATACATGCCAACAAATGGAGGCTTTATAGCTATGAATTTTTCTTTTTTACGACTAAGCGAATTGTATAAAAATAAATTTTCTTGCATAAGAATTATTAAACATAAAAATTAAGTCCAAAAATAATAAATTATTTTGAAAAAACATATGTTGAAAAATAATGTTTGTTTTTAACAACATTGTAATATTAAATTTGTTTTTTTATTTTAAGAAAAAATAAGTAAAATTGTAGTCTTAAAAATTGAAAAATGAAAAGTTTTAAATTTGTATTTGTTATTAGTCTTGTCTTAGTGTTGAGTTTACTAAGTTTTTCGTGTAAAACATTGAATAATAAGGAAAATGTTGGAGCCAATAATAAAAAAGCAAAATATATTTTCTTGTTTGTTGGCGATGGTATGGGAATAAATCATGCGAGCTTGGCAAAATATTTTTATAAAGAAAAAGGCGATGATATTAGCTTTACAAATTTTCCATACTTTGGAGTTTGTACAACAACAAGTAAAAATAGTGTAATTACAGATTCGGGAGCTGCTGGGTCGGCTATTGCTTGTGGAGAAAAAGCTAATTTTGGAAGCATTTCGTATTATCCTTGGTTTTCAAAGGATTCGCTTCCTTTGTCATTTGCTAAAATAGCTCACGAAAACAGAATGAAAGTTGGAATAATTACTACTGTATCACTAAATCATGCAACTCCTGCGGCTTTTTATGCACAATCTACAAGTCGTAATTTATATTATGAAATAGGAAGTCAGCTTCCAGAATCTGGGTTTGAATTTTTTGGTGGAGGAGGATTAAAACATGTAAAAGGAAGCGATAACAACCAGCCAGATTTATATGAAAAAGCAAAGTCAAATAATTATATAGTAAGCTCAAACATAAAAGATTTTGAAAATTTAGATAAAAAAAATACAAAATATATGTTTGTCAATCCAAAACTTGGTTTGGAAAGCGATGTGCCATATAAAATTGATAGAAAAAGTGATGACGGATACAGCTTAGCTCAATTTGTTAAGACTGGAATAAAAGTTTTGGAAAATCCAAATGGCTTTTTTATGATGGTTGAAGGTGGAAAAATTGATTGGGCAGCTCATTCTAACGATGGTGCAACAATTATAAAAGAAATTTATGATATGGATTTGGCAATTCGTGAAGCTTACGAGTTTTATGAAAAATATCCTGATGAAACTCTAATTCTTATAACTGCCGATCACGAAACAGGTGGCTTGTCATTAGGAAATGCACAAATGGCTTATGAAAGCAATTTTATGTTGTTAGATAATCAAAAAATATCTATTACTAATTTTTCAGAAAAAATAAAAGATTATAAGGAAAATAATCAAAAATATTCTATTGATGATATTTGGAAATTAGCAGATGAGTATTTTTTTACAGAAACTCCTATTTATACAGCATCTGACTCAACAAGAGTTTTAGAAGCTTTTAATTATTATTTTTACGAAAAATCACCAGCAACAAGTTTAGAGCCTATAATATTATATGGTGCAGAAAATCCAATTGCTTCAATTTTTGGAAATATTATTTGTACAAAAGCAGGTGTGGGATTTACAACTTGGGCACATACAGCAGCTGCGGTGCCTGTGTTTGCAGTTGGAGTAGGAGCAGAAAGATTTGGAGGAGCTATTGATAATACGGAAATTAAAAAAATGCTCTTAGAACTTGTTGAATGGCAAAAAAAATAAATATGAGACTTCTATTTACTTGATTAGAAGGTATAAATTCTCAAATATATTTTAAAACATAATAATTTTTTAGGAATTTTAGATTTTAATATTTAACTTTGAGCGAACAAAAAACTTAATAATATGCAAGATTTAAATTGGACAAAATTACCTTTTGGTTATGTAAAAACCCATTATAATGTCCGTTCAGTTTTTAAAAACGGCAAATGGGGCGAAATGGAAGTAACTGACTCAGAGTATCTTAATATTCACATGGCAGCAACTGTTTTGCATTATGGACAAGCAGCTTTCGAGGGAATGAAAGCATATTGTGGAAAAGATGGTAAAATTCGTCTTTTTAGATGGGACGAAAATGCAAAAAGGTTGCAACATTCTGCTCGCGGAATTCAAATGGCAGAAGTACCTGAAGATCTTTACTTCAAAATGTTGAAAAAAGTTGTTGAAGTTAACAAAGATTTTGTACCACCTTACGGAACGGGAGCTTCTTTGTATATCCGTCCTGTATTGTTTGGAACAGGACCAAGAGTTGGAGTTCAACCAGCAGATGAGTACACTTTTATTATCTTTGTTACTCCAGTAGGACCTTACTTTAAAGAAGGCTTTAAACCTGTAAAAATCGCTGTTGTACGTGATTCGGATCGCGCTGCACCTCTTGGAACAGGAACTTATAAAGTTGGTGGTAACTATGCAGCAAGTTTAGCAGGAACAATAAAAGCTCAAAAAGCAGGATATAGTTCACCAATGTATTTAGACGCAAAAGAAAAGAAATATATTGATGAAATTGGTGCAGCAAACTTTTTTGCTATTAAAAACAATACTTACATTACACCAAAATCTACATCAATTTTACCTTCTATTACAAACAAAAGTTTGGAACAATTGGCTGCTCATCTTGGTTATAAGGTTGAAAGAAGACCTGTTGCTTTTGATGAACTTAGTAGCTTCGAAGAAGTTGGAGCTTGCGGTACAGCAGCTGTAATTTCACCAATCGGAGAAATTAAAGACCTTGACGAAGATAAAACCTACACTTACTGCAAAGATGGAAAAGCAGGACCAGTTTCTACAAAATTATACGAAACTTTAGTAGGAATCCAATATGGAGATATCGAAGACCCATTTGGATGGGTTACCATTCTAGATATTTAAACCATTTTAGTTGTATTTAAAAAAAGCTGTCGAACATGACAGCTTTTTTGTTTTAATGCGGTGTCCTCATTTATAAGTTAAAAGTTTATAAAGAAAAACCAAATATAAAACCGCTCTTGCTCGCTCGGATTTGTAATCCGAGTGTTGGGCTGTTATACACTCGGATTACAAATCCGAGCGAGCGTCCAGAGTGTAGAAAGCGAGCATCAGTAGTGTTAGAGCGAGCGGCAAACATAATCTTGTACATTATAAGCGTTATTATCTAAAAACTTAACTCTCAAGTGAGCGTTTTGTTTCGGATAATTCATCATAAACAAGTTGTAGATGGGTTTCAGAATATCATTATCTTACCGCATTCTCTACAATACAGCTTATCGTCTTCATTTGTATTTAATGTTTTTACAAGTTCTAATTTACCTTCATTAATTAGGTAAACATCATACTGATTTAACTGTGTAATAAATTCATTACAACCACATTCACAAGGTTTAATGTTTTTTTCCATATATATATTAAAATTCCAGTTATAAATATTTTCGTAATCTAAAAAAAGTAACTTTATCAATCAATTTATTTTGTTTAAAAGTAGGTCTTCTTATTTCTCTGCCAAATTTACTTTCTCTTTCATTATCTGCAATTATATTAAAATTTTCTACACCTGTTATAGTCAAAAGCACATCATTAAACATAAAATGTTGAATAAGCTTATGAGTTTTACCAAAGCCAAACATAAAAACACTTTCGACTTTTAACTTTTAACTTTTAACTGACTTTTTTAACTTTTAACTGACTTTTTTAACTTTTAACTGACTTTTTATTTCAAATTCTCATAATACCACTTAACAGTCAGCTCTAATCCTTGTCTTACATCAAATTTAGGGTTATAGTTTAATAAAGATTTTGCTTTTTCTATTGAAGCTAAAGAATCTTTAATATCACCTTTTCTTTCAGGTCCGTGAATTGGTTTTATATTAGCTATTTCAGGTTTGAATTTTGCTAATAATTGTATAAGTAAATTTGTGATGTCATTTAAGTTATTGGTTTCTCCATAAGCAACATTATATATTGTATTTATTGCTTTGGAATTGTTGGTAGTAGCAGCAAGTTCGTTTGCCTGAATAACATTTGCTATATAGGTAAAATCACGAGATTGACTGCCATCACCATGAATTGTAGGAGCTTGTAAATGTATTAAACTTTTAATAAATTTAGGAAAAACTGCTGCGTAAACTGATTCTGGGTCTTGATTTTTACCAAAAACATTAAAATATCTTAAGCCAATAGTTTCTAAACCGTATAAATCAGAAAAAACTTTAGCATACATTTCGTTTACTTGCTTTGTAACAGCATAAGGCGATAGAGCATTACCTGTTTTATCTTCTATTTTAGGAGAAGCAATATTATCGCCATAGACTGAAGAACTTGAAGCATAAACAAATCTTTTAACTTTGTTGTCTCTTGCGGCAACAAGCATGTTTAAAAAGCCATTAACATTTACTTCATTGCTCGATATTGGGTCGTTAATAGAACGAGGCACCGAACCTAGAGCGGCATGGTGCAAAATAATGTCTATTTCTTTGCAAGCATTTTGACATGCAGTTAAATCTCTAATATCGTCATCTATAAGTTTAAAGTTTTTGTCTTTTACAAATTTACTTATATTTTCATGTTTTCCTGTCGCAAAATTGTCAAGGCAAACTACATAATTATTTTGCTCTAATAATTTTTCAACAATGTTAGAACCTATAAAACCGGCACCGCCAGTAACAAGGACTTTAGAATTATTTATTGTAAACTTACTATTTTGCATAATTTACTGAACGAGTTTCTCTAATAACTGTAATTTTTACTTGCCCAGGATAAGTCATTTCGTCTTGAACGCGTTTAGCAATTTCAAAGCTTAGTTGTTCAGCTTCTGAGTCATTAATTTTTTCGCTTCCAACGATAACTCTAAGTTCTCTACCTGCTTGTATAGCATAAGTCTTTAAAACTCCTGGATATGATAAAGCTAATGCTTCTAAATCTTTTAGGCGTTTAATATAAGATTCTATAACTTCTCTTCTTGCTCCAGGTCTTGCTCCAGAAATAGCATCACATACTTGTACAATAGGTGAGATGAGGCTTGTCATTTCAATTTCATCGTGGTGAGCGCCAATGGCATTACAAATTTCAGGTTTTTCTTTATATTTTTCGGCTAATTTCATTCCATAAACTGCGTGTGGTAACTCTAGTTCTTCGTCAGCAACTTTACCTATGTCGTGTAATAGACCAGCTCGTTTAGCAATTTTTGGGTTTAAGCCAAGCTCAGCAGCCATAAGAGCACTAAGGTTTGCAACCTCGCGTGAATGTTGTAATAAATTTTGCCCATACGAAGAACGATACTTCATTTTTCCAACCATTCTAACTAATTCGGGGTGTAATCCATGAATACCTAAGTCGATAGTTGTTCGCTTTCCAATCTCAACTATTTCTTCTTCAATTTGTTTTTTTGTTTTATTTACAACTTCTTCTATACGTGCAGGGTGAATACGTCCATCTGTAACTAATTGGTGTAAAGATAAACGAGCAATTTCTCTGCGTACAGGGTCAAAAGCTGATAATAAAATTGCTTCTGGAGTGTCGTCAACAACTATTTCAACACCTGTAGCAGCTTCTAAAGCTCTAATATTTCTACCTTCTCTACCAATAATTCTACCTTTAAGTTCGTCGCTTTCAATATTAAAAACTGTAACAGCATTTTCAATAGCTGTTTCTGTAGCAACGCGTTGAATAGTTTCTAGTACTATTTTTTTAGCTTCTTTATTGGCTGTCATTTTAGCCTCGTCTATGATTTCATTTATTAATGACATGGCTTCTGAACGAGCATTTGCTTGTAAAGATTCCATCAACTCAGCTTTTGCATCTTCGGCAGAAAGTCCTGAAATAGTTTCTAATTTTTCAACTTGTTCGCGATGGAGCTTTTCTAATTCTTCTGATCTTTTGTCAACTCTATCAAGTTGTTTATCAAGGTTTTCACGAATGATTTCAAGTTCTTTTTTCATTCTTTGAGTTTCCTCTATTCTTGAAGCAATTGTTGCTTCGCGTTGTTGGATTTTATTTTCGGCAGCAGCCATTTTTTGATTTCTTTCATTTATTCTTTTGTCGTGTTCCGACTTTAATTGAAAGTATTTTTCTTTGGCTTGAAGTTCTTTTTCTTTGCGAATAACCTCTGCTTCTGCTATAGCATCGTTAAATACTTTGTTTTTTCTTTTTCCCAAAGCCTTGTCCCACATAAAGTAAGAAATCGCTCCTCCTGCTATTAAGGCACCTGCTGCGACTAAAATTATTGTTAATGTTCCCATAAAATTATTAAGTATTAAATTAAAAAAGCCCGTATAAAATTCTTTAATGTTAAAAAAACCCCTGTATGAACATGGGTGGGATCGCCAGTAAATTTTCGGTTTCCTATGGTCGCTGGTGCAACAATATTCTGTAAACAGAATAAGTTTAGGCCTGCCGTTGATAAACCGAGCATTATCCCAAAATTTGTTAGTGTTGAGTTTTTCAACCCTTAAAGAATCAAATACGGGCAGTATTGTTATTATTATGTTATTTTAAAGAACGTTTACTCTCTTTCTTTTTCCAAAAAATCTTCTATTGTAAAATTTATTTTTTTTAGTTCGTTAATTATTGGTGAAACATCTTCACGATCTTCCATTTCCATTAGTCTAACAGAAATTGAAATCAAAACCATTGCCATATAGTCTTGTTCATCTCGGTTTTTATATCCTCTACTTTTATATTGAAAAAGCTCATCGTTTATCAGTTGAGCAGCTTTTCTGATTAGCTCCTCACGTTTACTATCAGCTCTCGAAATATTGATAGGATATGTCCTTTCACCAATGTTTATATTTATTTTTAACTTATCGTTATCCATAGAACTATTTGTTTAAGAGAGCAATACAATTGTCAATCTCCCGTATAATTCTGTTTAATTTAAGCTTAACATCTTTATCATCACTATCTCCATCTGCTATACTTCTTGCTAATCTTAAATTATTATACTTATTTTCTATTTCTTCTAATTTCTCTTTATATATATTTAATTCACTATTCAATTTATTTACCTCATTAGATAAAATAATGTTGTTTTCTTTAATAGTTGAATACGAAGATATTAAACTCTGAATGTTTTCATTTAGCTTGATAATTATATCTTTATATTCTTCGTTCACATTATTTTATTTAACACTACAAAAATAAGTTAATTATTTTTAAAAAGCAAGAATAGATATTAGTTTTGTAAAGTTTTTATTTTTAGATAATGTTAAAATTAAAGTCTTTATTTATAATAGTTAACCTGATTTTGTTGCAAATATTGAGTTTTGCTCAAGATGTTAATTTGAAAAAAGAATTTGTTTCTCCCTTAAAATTTGAAACTAATTTGTCTGGTAATTTTGGCGAACCACGACATAGGCATTTTCATTCAGGTGTTGATTTTAGAACTTATCAAAATGGAAAAGAAATTGTTTCTGTTGCTGATGGTTATGTCTATAGAATTTATGTTTCGCCTTGGGGTTATGGATTGGGATTGTATATTTCTCACCCAAATGGCTATACTTCTGTTTATGGACACTTAAATGAATTTAGAGCAGATATACAAAATTTTGTAAGAAAAATTCAATACGAAAACAAATCTTATTTTATTGATACTATTTTAAATCCAGATTTATTTAAAGTGAAGAAAGGCGAACTTGTAGCTTTTAGCGGAAATACAGGATATTCAGAAGGTCCACATTTGCATTTTGAAATTAGAGAAAGCAAGACAGACCAACCAATCAATGTGGTTAATTCGGTATATGATTTTAAAGATAATTTACCTCCAGAAATTTCTGCAATTGTTTTATATCCTTTGTCAAATAATTCATTTATAAATGGAAAATCTGAGAAGTTTTTTTTGAAAGTAGTGAAAAAAGACGGGGTTTTTGTTTGTGCAAACGATTTGCCTGAAGTAACAGGTTTGATTGGATTAGGAGTGGCTTATGTTGATAGAATGAACGAAACTCACAATAGATATGGGGCTAAAATAGCAAGTCTATTTATGGATAATGAATTAATTTATAAATCTAATTTAGAAAAAATTTCTTTCGAAACTCAAGCCTCTAAAAATTCAATGTTTGATTTTGAATATTTGTTAAAAGAAAAACTTCATGTTCACAAACTCTTTGTTGAAGCTGGAAATGAATTGATGATATATGATAAAACAATAAATAATGGAATGTTTTCTTTGAATGAAAAATCGAAAGCAATTTTTACTGTTATTATTACTGACTATAATAATAATTCGTCAGAATTGAATTTTGAATTACTTAAAGACAACAAAGAATATGATTTGCTTGAAAAAAATGGGTTTTTTGTAAAATACGATAGCGTCTTTTTGTATTTCGATTCAGAATTTAGATTTGAAACACAAGTTGGCAGTTTGTTTTATGATACTAACTTAGAAATAAAAAAGGGGAAAAAGAGAAAATATTCGCAGTCTTATATTATTGGCGATGATAATTTGGCTGTAAATAAAGATTTTAAAATAAGTTTTTTTATAAATGATGAAATTTATAAATATAAAGACAAGTTGTTTATCATGCGTGAACACAACAAGAAATCGAATTATTTAAAGCCAATTATTGAACAAAATTTTATTTCTGCTTATTCTTCTTATTTTGGAGAATTTTATTTGTGGATTGATACAATTCCTCCAAAAATTACTCCTATAAAACCTAAAAAAATATATACAGAAGAAAATTCGAATTATTTAAGTTTTAAAATTACAGATGATTTGTCAGGAATTTCTTCTTATGCAATTTATATTAATAATAGGTGGGTTTTGACTCAATATGAACCTAAAACAAAAACAATTTTTTATCAAAAAGATGAATATTTTGAAAAAGCCGATTCTTACAAAATAAAAGTTGTTGTTAAAGATAATTGTAATAATGAGGCAATAATTGAATTATAAATTTGAATCATTCCATTTAACAATTTTTTAAGCATTTATCAAAAAAATATGAAAATATCTGAAATTATATTTTTACTTTTGTTGAATTAATAAAAATAATTATAAAATAAAGCTATTTAATATGAAACAACTTACATTTTTGATTGTCGCACTTATTTTTAGTTGCAGTTTTGCTTTTGGTCAGAGCATGGAACTAACCGACAAACTACCAAATGACCCAAGTGTAATTACAGGAACTTTAAAAAATGGTATGGTTTATTACATCAAAGCTAATAAACAGCCAGAAAACAGAGCAGAACTAACACTTGCTGTAAAAGCAGGTTCAGTTTTAGAAGATGAAGACCAACAAGGTTTGGCTCACTTTACAGAGCATATGGCTTTTAATGGTTCTACAAATTTTCCTAAAAATGAACTTGTAAATTATTTAGAATCTTTAGGTATGAAATTCGGACCAGAAGTAAACGCTTATACTTCTTTTGACGAAACAGTTTACGGAATTAAAGTTCCTACTGATGACCCTGAATTTATAGACAAAGGTTTGTTAGTGCTTTACGATTGGGCATCTGAATTGTCTTTAGAAACTGAAGAAATTGATGCTGAACGTGGCGTTATTCACGAAGAATGGAGAATGGGACAAGGAGCTATGGATCGTGTACAACGTAAATATTTACAAGCTATTTTCTATAATTCTATTTATGCAAAAAGATTACCAATTGGTACAATGGAAGTAGTTGATAATTGTGACCCAGAGGCTATTCGCCGCTTTTATAGAGATTGGTATCGCCCTGATTTGATGGCAGTAATACTTGTTGGAGATTTTGACGCTAAGGAAATGGAACAAAAAGTTATAGAAAGATTTTCTAAAATTAAAATGATAGAAAATCCTCGCGAAAGAGTATATGCCGAAATCCCTGATCATAAAGAAACTTTGGTTTGTGTAGCAACAGACCCCGAAGTTCCAATTAGTATGGTGCAAATGTTTTATAAGCATCCTGCTCAACCAAATTCTACTGTTGCTGATTATAAAGACGGTATGGTTAATATGTTACTTAGCTCTATGCTTTCAAATCGTTTGGCAGAATTAACTCTTTTAGAAAATCCTCCTTTTGTTCAAGGCTATGCAGGATATTCACAATTTATAGGTCCTAAAGATGTTTTTATAAGCATGGGAATAGTTCAAAATAATGACATAAAAACTACATTAGAAACTTTAGTTGTTGAAAACGAAAGAATGATGCAATATGGTTTTACAGAAACTGAATTGGAAAGAGAAAAATCTGCTCTTTTAAAACGAATAGAGAAATCTTATAATGAAAGGGATAAACAAAAATCAGAAAATTATGTAGAAGAATATAAACAACATTTCTTGCCACCACATAGTCCATTTCCAGGAATTGAATATGAATATGAATTATTTAAAAAATATTTACCACAAATTACTTTAGACGAAGTTAATGCTTTTGCAAAAACTGTTGTAACAGAAGAAAATTGTGTTATTGTAGTTATAGCTCCCGAAAAAGAAGGTGTTACAATTCCAAGCGAAGACGAAGTCCTAAAAATTTATCAAGATGCTTCTAAAATTAAAGTAGATGCTTATGTTGATAAAGTTTCTGATAAAACCTTAATTTCAGATTTAGCAAAACCTACAAAAGTTGGTAAAAAAACTACAAACAAAGATTTCGACTATCAAACTTGGACTCTTAAAAATGGCGTTAAAGTAGTTTTTAAAACAACAGATTTTAAAGACGATGAAATTTTATTCGAAGCAAGAAGTTTAGGCGGATATTCTCTTTACGACCAAAAAGATGATATTAGCAGTAAAATTGCCGATGATGTTGCCGAAGAAAGTGGCTTAGGTAATTATGATAAATCTGAATTGCAAAAATTCTTAGCTGATAAAAATGTTAGATTTAGTACTTACATAGGTGAAAGTACCGAAGGTTTAACAGGTTCTTCTAATGTTGCAGATTTTGAAGTTTTATTACAAATGATTTATGCAACATTTACTCAACCAAGAGTTACCGAAACAGCTTTTAATTCTTATATGAACAAGCAAAAAGGATTATTAGAAAATGCTAAATTAGACCCACAATCTGCATGGAGTGATAGTATTAGAACTATTATGGCTCAAAATCACCCACGCCGCAGGGTGCTAACTGCTGAAGTTTTAGAAGAAGCTAATTTTAGAAGAGTAAAGAGTATTTATTCACAAAGATTTGGCGACCCAAGTAACTTCACTTTCTATTTTGTTGGAAATTTTGACGCTAAACTTGCAAAACCTCTTATTGAAAAATATTTAGGTGCTCTTCCTATTGTTGAAAGAAACGAAACTTATAAAGATTTGGGAGTAAGACCACCAAAAGGCGTTGTTGAAAAAACTGTATATAAAGGTAAAGATCCTAAATGTATGGAAATAATTAACTTCCCAGGCGTATTTGAATATACATATCAAAATAGATTAGAATTAGATGCTGTTTGTAAAATTTTATCAACACGATTATTAGAAGAAATTCGTGAAAAAGAAAGTGGTGTTTATACTATAGGTGCATATCCATCAAGTTCTAAAATTCCTTATGAACAATATTCTGTTACAATTTTCTTTAGCTGCGACCCTGAGAGAGAAGATGAACTAAAAACTAAAACTTTTGATATTATAAAATCTCTCCAAACTGACGGATTGACAGATACTGATATTCAAAAAGTTATAGAAAAAGAAAAACGCGAATTTGAAACAGACGTTAAAGAAAATTCTTATTGGAAAAGACTTATTATTGATGTTGAAGACAATAATGTTAGTGCAGCAGAATATAAAGATTACCTAAATATGATAGAATCAATAAGTATTAGCTCTATGAAGCAGGCAGCAAATAAATATTTTGATTTGAATAATTATGTTAAGGTGCAGTTGCTTCCAGAAAAGTAATTCAAAATATTATTAAAAAAGCGGTGTCTCATAAGTGTCAAACTGCTTCGTTGCTTTCAATATTCGGACTCAGTCACGTACTTCTGTACGCTCCTTCGTCCTCAATTTCAGCGCCTTGCATTTTAACACTTCTGAAACACCTTGAGAGGTTGTTGGTTCAACACTTGTTTTGAGACAGCCTCTTTTTTAATGTTATTTTATTATATTTGTACATGATTTAAAATTTTAAAAAAATAAATATTATGGCGAGAAAATTTAAAGAGAACTTATATCTACTTGATGTAGTTGATTGGAATAGAAGATTGTTTGATGCTTTAATTCCTCTTCCTGATGGAACAAGTTACAATGCTTATTTTATTGAGGCTAGCGAAAAAAATGTTTTAATAGATACTGCAGAACCTGAGTTGGCACATATATTTTTTGAAAAACTCGAAGGAATTAAAAAAATTGATTATGTAGTTTCCTTACATTCGGAGCAAGACCATTCTGGACTATTACCAGAAGTTCTGAAAAAATATCCAAATGCAAAACTTATATGTTCACCAAAAGCTAAACCTACTTTAAGCGATCATATGCCTATTGCTGAGGATAGATTTATTACAGTAGAAGATGGCGAAGAAATTTCTTTGGGAAACAAAACTTTGAAATTTATACATTTCCCTTGGGTGCATTGGCCCGAAACAATGTTGGCTTATTTAAAAGAAGATAAAGTTTTATTTACTTGCGATTTTTTAGGTTCGCATTTAGCAACAACTGACATTTTTGTAAGTAACGAATGTGAGGTGTATGAAGCAGCAAAAAGGTATTTCGCAGAAATAATGTTGCCTTTTAGAAACATTATTAATAAAAACTTACCAAAACTTGATGAATACGACATCGAAATAGTTGCTCCAAGCCACGGACCAATGTATGATAATCCAAAATTTATAATTGATGCTTATAAAGAATGGTTATCTGATACTCCTAAAAATGTTGTGATTATACCTTATGTTTCTATGCACGGAAGTGTTGAAAAGATGGTAAATCATTTAGTTACAGCTTTAGAAAATCGTGGAATTAAAGCTTATAAAATTGATTTAACTGTAACAGATCTTGGGAAATTAGCAATAACTTTGGTTGACGCTGCAACTATTGTAATCGGAACTCCAACAGTTTTAGGCGAAGCTCATCCTATTGTTTCATACGCAACTATTTTAGCAAATGCACTAAAAGCAAAAGCAAAATATGTTTCTATACTTGCTTCTTATGCTTGGGGTGGAAGAGCAGTCGAAAAAATTGCAGGAATGATACCAAATATTAAAGCTGAAGTTATTGAACCTATTTATATAAAAGGTGCACCAACAGAAGCTGATTTAAAAGCTGTTGAAAATTTAGCCGAAGAAATTAGTATAAGACACAAAAAAGAGAATTTGAGTTTGTAAAGTTCATAAAGTCAAAAGTTTATAAAGTTGATTTTTATAACTTTTTGCTTTTATAAAATTCAGATAAATTTAATCCTAAACTAATGTGGTGAGACATGCCAGCCAAGTGATAAGAAGCTAAGGCATAAGAGATATTAAATTTTGAAAGTTTAATTCCTGCACCAAATGAAAGTCCAACAATTTTTGGGCTTGTTTCTATTCTCATTTCGCTTCGGCGACGGTAATTATAGCTAACTGCAAGATAAAAATTATTTGTAGGTACTATTTCAACGCCAATAACAAAATGTCGTATAAGCTCATCGCCAACTCTGCCAACGCCATTCATAAATTTTGTTAATTTTTGACCAAAAGTTGTGTCGGCAAGGTTTTCGCTTGTGTTTAATTCATAAGTATTGTCGAAAATACTTTTATAACGTAAATTCCATCTTGTTAAATTGTGAGCAGTTATTGAAAACCTAAAAGGAGCATGTTTTAGTTTTTGTGTAACTCCAATTTGTATGTCGAAAGGTAAAGGCTCTTGATTACCTTTAGTGTAAGGCTTTAGTTGAAATCCGGCGTTTTTTATTACAAGTCCTGCCGAAAAAAGTTTTGCAGTGTCGAGATAAGATATTCCTGCGTCTAAAGCAATTCCTGACGAGAAGTATTGGTAAAAATCTGAATAAATAGCTTTTAAACTTCCGCCATAGCGAAACTTAGAGTTAAATTGGTTTGCGTAGCTTATATTAAGAGCATATTCAGCTGCTGAAAAATCTCCGTGAATATCTCCAAACTCATCTGCATAAAGAAAATTTCCGTAATTTATATATTGCAAACCTGCAGCAAACATTCCAATATTTTTAAACTCACGAGCATATGAAGCATATCCAAAATTTATATCGCTAATATAGTTGATGTAATTTAGAGTAACTTTTTCATTCATATTAGTTTTTAGCAGTGCTGGATTGCTTAAAATAAAAGAAATATCATCATCATAGTGAGAAACATTCACTCCTCCTAAAGCCGCAGTTCTAACACCTGAAGGTAAATTCAAAAACTCATAAGTGTTTCTGCCACCAGACTGAGCAAATAAAAAGCTTATCGTAAAAATTAAAAATATATTTGCAATAAGTTTTTTCATCAACAAGAATTTTTACAAAATAATATTATTATAAACGAATTTGCAAATTTATTATTGTTTAAGTTTTCATTAGAAATTTGTCGTTATTTAGTTTGTTGAAGATATTTGCTACTGCTGGACAAATTTCTGTGTTTTTTATGCAAATGTCTAAAATTCCTAAAATGTTTTTTCTGTCTGTATGTGGATATCCTTTACATGCTTTTGGTCGAAATTCATAAACTGAGCAATAATTATCATCTTGTAAAAATGGACAAGGCATGGTTTTGAAAACATAATCATTGTCTTCGTCAATTCGTAAATATTGTTCTACAAATTCGGAAGGCTTAATTTTTAAATGTTTTGATAATCTGGTAATATCGCTATCTGTAAGCAAAGGACCTAAATTTTTACAACAATTAGCACATTCTAAGCAATTAATTTTTTCAAACTCTTGTTTATTGAGAGAATGAAAATATTCATCTACTTTTTTAGAATCTAAACTTATCAATTTTTTAATTAGTCGGCTATAATCTTTTGACATTTTAGATTATTCAGTTTTAACAATTTTTACCGATTGGTTTATACCTTCGCCATTAAAATTTAAAATATAAATTCCTTTGCTCAAACCTGTCATATCATAAGAATAAATTTGGTCAGTTTGAGTTAGAATTTGCGTTTCGTAAACTATAGCTCCAGAAATATTCATTAATCTAAGATTGATTTTCTTGTTTTTATATATAGTTTGTAATTTAAAAATAAGATTATCGTTAATAGGATTTACAACATTTGCATAAAATTGCGGATCTGTTGTTAAGGAAATTGAACTATTATGCTCTCCCATATAAAATTCTGCAACAACAGGTAGGTGGTCGCTCATTTCGTAAAGAGCTGTAATAACTTCTTGTGGCAAGCTAGTGTTAGTAGGATTTAGTAAGTCTTTGTTAAATCTTAAACCATCTTGCCCAACAGCTTTATAAGAATTTGTTTTGTATTTTATATTGGCACTTCCATCTTTTATTGAGCCTGAAATTAAAATAAAATCAAATCTATCATTCATACCACCATAACTGTGGCAATCGTTGTCGTCTAAATGAGTTGACTGAGTGTGATGTCCTCTAAATGTGTAATTATTACCCCATGCTCCAAGTTGATTTACAGGATCATAAAATGTATATTGAATATCATCAGGGTTTATTAATTTTTGAAATGCTGTTTCGTTGCTAGTATAAACATTAAAGTCGCCTGTAACAATAAAGTTTTCATTATTACTGCCAAGATTGCTAATTGTAGTCATTAAATAATCAATCATTTCGCTACGCTGAGTTGCATCAGAACTTGAGTTTCCAGCTTTTAAATGCAAAACAACAATATTCATTAAAAAATTTTCGCCATTTTCAATATATTTCAACTTATAAATATTGATGTCTCTAATGCCTGTTGCAACTACCTCATGACCGATGTATTCAAATTTGTTTTTATCGTAAAATAATCCATTTGCTAAATAACCCGAACTGCTAGTATTTGTTGCTGCCCATTTTGTTACTCCACCAACATTTAAACTATTTCCTAATATATAATTAATAGTATATGTAACACTAGGGCTTGCTCCAAGTTCACATACAGCTAATAAGTCAGGTTCTTGGTTTTGTACAATTGTTTTTAAATATCCAGCTTTGTTTGTATGTGAATTGTTTTCTGCAGTACAATATGAGGTGTAGTTGTTGAAATTCAATAAGTTGTATGTCATTAATTTTATTGTGGTCTGCGAAAACGAATATAAGCTAACAAATAAAAATACAATCAACAGTGTTTTCTTCATATTATTTAGTGTATTTAGTAAAATTAATTTAAGATTTGTTTTTTATCTAACTCAATGATATTTCCAAATTTTGCTAATTCTTTAAAATCAATTTTTTCTTTGTTACCAACTATTGTAATCAACATAGGACGTTTTTGAATATTGATTTTATGAAAAGCTAAAATATTTTCAAAATTTAAAGAATTAAAAATTTTAAACCTATCAATTCTTGGGTCTTCTTTATATCCTTGTAATAACCATAATTCTATAGTTTCGCTAAGTTCTCTCCAGCTTGGTTTACTAGAGTTTATTGATTGTAAGAGTGATGATTTTATATTATCTATTCGTCCATCTTTTACAGGCATTTTGTGAATTAAGCTGTCCATAATATATATAGCATCAATGGTTTTGTCGGCTTGAGTTCCAACAAATGCTTTTAAATATCCCTTTTCTTTTAAAGTTTCACCATTTCTATAAACAGCGTAAGCCGAATAAGCCATAGAGCGGAACTCTCTAATTTCTTGAAAAACTAAAGCCGACATTCCTGTCCCAAAATATTGGTTAAATGCCGATGCAATAGCTCTTTCTTTCATATCATTTTCGTTTCCATCAATGTAAAAATAAATTTTACTTTGTAAAGATTTTTTATCATTTAAGAATAAAATGGTATTCTCTTTGTAATCTTGACGCGGTAAAACTATAGGAAATTTATCGTTTCTTTTTGGCTTTCTTTCTTTCAAAGTTGATTCAAAATAATCAATAAGTTCATCTGGCTTTAAAGTTCCTGAATAATGTATGTTGCATTCATAAGTGAGACATTCTTGCATCAAACTTAATAAATTTTCAGTTGTTAAGCTAGAAACTTGTTTAGTTGTTAAGCGTCTTAAATATGGCGAATTGATTCCATACACACCGAAGTTATATAGTGCATCTCCCAATTCGTCTGGAGAGCTTGCTTCATATCTTCTTGTAAACATTGCATTTTCTCTTAGTTTTTTTAGTTTAGATTTATCATCATCAGGATTTTGAATAAATGACATTATTAAATTCATTGATTCTTTAAAATATTTATCAAAGCCATCTACTGAAATTATAAAAAAGTTATTGCTAGCTTCAATATCAAAAGTACAGCCATATTCTTGAAGTGCTTTATTAAATTCATCAAAAGGCATATCTTTGCTACCAACTAAAGATAAATATTCGGCTAGTTGTTCATATCTAGCATCTTTAAGTTTACCAGATTTGAATTTGAGTTTGATATTAAAGATATCATTGATTTTATTTTCTACATGAAAATATGTTAATCCATTATCGCTAAATTTCATTATAAGATCTTTTTCAAAATCTATAAATTCAGGTTTTGATTGTTCGTCTTTTATTTCTTCAAACTTTTTGGCAAATTGAGATTTTGCTTCTGTATTTTCTGGAATAATAGGGTCGAAGCCAGGTTTTTCTAACTTTTCTTTTTTAGGAAATCCCATTTTTGAATGCAGTGCTAAATAATTTTCTGAAAAATATTGACTGGCAACTCTTCGTGCATCTTCTTTTGTAACAGCCATTATTTCTTCAGGAAGTTTAAGTACCTCTTCCCATGGTTTATCAATAACAAATGCTTGTCCAATCAAAAAAGCACGATCTGTTGGGTCTTCTAAATCTTGTTGAAATTCTTTAACTAAATTTAATTTTATTGCTTCAAAAAATTTATCGTCAATTTCATCTGTATAAAGTTTCTGAATTTCTGTGAAAATTAATTTTTCTGCTTTTTTTAGAGATTGTCCAATAATTTTAGGAACAAAAATTGTTATCATTGCTCCGTGATCATTTTTAATGTCATCAAAGTTAAATGCCGCCATTAATTTCCCGCTTGTTGATAGCTTGTCTAAATAGCCAGTTTGAGATGAATTGCTAAGCAGTGCAGAACAAACACTCAGAATAACTTCATCTTTATGATTTGTTGGGACTGTTCTAAAGGCTAAAGCACCAATTTTTATTGGACTCATTCTAACATTTACTCTTTCAATGCCATTAAAAGGTTCTTCTTTATATTCTGGAAATTCAGGGACTTTGCCTTCTTTCCATTCGCCAAAATATTTTTCTATTAAAGGTATTGTTTGGTCTATATTAAAATTCCCAGTTAAAACTAAAGCCATGTTATTAGCCACATAATACGTGTTAAACATTTTTCTCATATTACTTAGCGAAGGATTTTTTATATGCTCAGCTTTTCCAATTACTGTTTGTGTCCCGTATGGATGCTTTTTGTATAGGTTGCTATAAAAAGTTTCAAATAAAGGAGTTATGAACTCATCGTCATACATGTTTTTTTCTTCAAAAACAGTTTCCAATTCTGATTGAAATAGCCTGAATACAGGATTTTTAAATCTGTGGCTGTATAAAATTAGCCATTTTTCCATTTGATTATTTGGAAACATATTGAAATATGCAACAATTTCGTCAGAAGTAAAAGCATTTACCATACTAGAACCTATTTGGTCGAGTAAGCAATCCAACTCGTTTGGAATTGCAAATTTACCAGCTTCTAAAGAAAGTTTATTTATTTCTTTTTGAATATTTTTGCGTTCATCTTCGTCAGAAGTTTTTGCTAAAGTTTCGTATAGTTCCGAAATTTTTTCTAAAATCTCATTTTCTTTTTCAAAATTAATAGTTCCAAGTTGGTCAGTACCTTTAAACATCATATGTTCAAGATAATGGGAAGTCCCAGTATGATCAGCAGGGTCATATTTTCCACCTGTTTTAATTATTACAGCTCCTAATACATTAGGAACAGAATGATCTTCATTTAAGTAAACTGATAGCCCATTTTTAAGTTTATAAGATTTTACAATTAAATCTTTTGTTTGAGCATAAGAAAAACTTGCATAAACAAGCAAAAAGCAAAATATAAAAAACTTTTTCATATAAAATTTATTTAAAATTAATTTAACAACATTATTTTGAAATTTATAATTTTTTAAACTCTTTTTTAGAAATTATTTTTGAGCTTAAAATAAAAATATCTTTTTTGGGCTTATTGAAAAGTCCGATTTTAACTTTACTAATAGTTTCTACTACGTCCATTCCTTTAACAACTTCGCCAAAAACAACATATTCATAATCATAAATTGGTATTCCGCCAATAGTGGTGTATGTGTTTTTTTGAAAATCATTTAATTTAAATAATTTTTTTCCATCTTTTTCAATTCTAGGAACAACTTTTTCAGTTAAATGTTTATATAATGTAGCCCATTCCTTTTTCATTTCATTAGTTTTATAGTAATTTAAACTATCTTCAAAATGTAAATATTCAGGTTCTTTTAATAAGCCTGTTATATAATCAGCTATCAAAGGAGCATTTCTTTTAGCAACTAAGGTATTTAAAATTTCTTCGCTTGTTTGAATACCTTCGCATATATAAAACAATTTATTGTCTGAAAATTTATTGACATTTTTTTCATTTGGAAGTCTCCACATTCCTACGGCACCTTTCTTATTGATTAGGTATGGATTTGTTTCACTACTTAGTTCTGACTCATAATAATTTTGATTTAGATAATCAATTTCTTTAGTTTTTTGTGGTAAACCCATTTTAATAATGCCATTTGGAACAACAGAATAAATTAAAACTGAGTCGTAAATTTGCTTATTTACATTGTCTATAAAATTATTTTTATGCTTAGGAGTTGCTTCGTATAAACCAATTATTATACTGCCCTCTGAAGTTTCAAGTACTGCATATTCATTGATTTTACTTGCTTTTTTAACGCTTGAACATGAGCAAAAAACTAAAATGAGAGATAGAAGAAAAAAAATATTTTTAATATTCATAAAAAATTTGAATTATATTAAAAAAATTACTAATATTGTACTTTACAAAATTAAAAAAAAATTGTTAATAAAAGTTATGAAAAGATTTTTAAATTTTGCGATACTTTTCGCAATCATATTAGGAGGCTTTTTTTTGAGTTTTGGTTGTAAAAAACCTAACCCACCAAAAGCAGTTGTTTTCGTTATTGATGAGGAAAATAACCCAGTACAAGATGCACGAGTAATTGTTAAAGCAGCCAATTCAGACAGTTCTCATACTATGGTTTATTTACTTAACGAAGCAAAAAGAGTGGCAGATACTTCTTATACCGATAAAGAAGGAAAAGTGTATTATGATTTTAAATACGAATCTATTTACAAGGTAGAGGTTACAAAAGGTACAGACCGTACTCATCCATTTGAACGTAGAGGTATAGGTATTTTAATCTTAGAAAATGATAAAACTGCCGAAGCAAAAATTCAAATTAATGAACAAACAGTATTTAATTAAAATTATTTAGCCATGAAAAAGTTATTGTTTAGCTCTTTATGTTTACTGAGCACTATATTTGCATTTTCGCAAATTTCAATAGTAAGAAGTGATGTGTTTCAAGCAAATGATACTATCCCTGAAATTTATTATGGATTTGAAAATGATGAAGATTGCATTGCAACTCAAGAAGTTATGCCTGAAGATTTAGTCTTTGGGTCGCAGTCTGCTTTTCCATTAACAATGGTAGAACCAGCAATTTATTATCAACCTTCTGAATTTGATACTGATAGTATTTTTGAAGAAGCTAACTGTACTTATTTAACTAAAGAAGGATATGTAATGCACTTGAAAATTACCGAAGAAAAGGTTGAACTTATAGGAATGCAGACACAAATGCCTATGAGTGATACTGATATGATAAATCTAAAATTTGATGAAACTGTGGCACTATATAACTTCCCATGTGATATGCACGATGATAATGTTGCTCAAGGAGTAGCTGTGGAAAAAAGACCCTTGTCAGATTTTCAAGAAATGATAGGAGACTATTATACTTGGCTCGCAGCGATGTATGATTCAGTTAGATTTTTTGTACAAGTTGATGTAAATTCTACTTTTGATGAATTTGGTACAATAAAGTTTGTAGGCGATTCTATTAAAAATGGCGAATATGAATATTTAAGAGAAGATTTAAAAATGATAACTTTCGTAGATGTTCAGCTTAGACAAAAAAGCAACGGCAACTATGTCTCTGCTGGAACTTTACCTGGTGTGCCTATGGAATTGCCAATGATAGACACAAGCTTTAATCATAATTATTGGACAAAAGACAATAAAAAACCAATGTTAACAATAAAATATAGTATTGATTATTTGTCTATTCATAGTATGACTTTTAGATATGAATATACAAGCTTTGTTAATACTGATATTGTTGCCAATTTGAGTGTTTATCCAAATCCTGCTAACAAATATCTTAACTTCTCACTTGAAAATTGTGAAGATTACGATCTTTACATTTTTTCAACAGATGGTCGTTTAATTAATAAGTCTGTACTACAATCAGACAATACTTTAATTGATATTTCAAATTACCGCTCAGGAGTTTATTTATATCAAATTCTTGGTAAAAATAATACTCTAATTGCAGGTGGTAAATTTGTAAAAGAATAAAGAGGCGGGGTATTAGCTCATCTGGCTAGAGCGTTAGACTGGCAGTCTAAAGGTGATCGGTTCGAGTCCGATATACTCCACAAGGAGATAAAGTATAAGTATTCAAGTTTTTTTATTAGTTTTGGGAGTATTAATATAATAGGTATAGTTTGTGAAAAATAACAGTTTGAAAAAATGTTTATTGAAGAAACTTGAATGATTATTAAAATCTTTTTCATGGTAAAAGAAAAACGAGGCATTTTATTTTACATAACAGCAGGAATGTTGGCATTATTAGCTATTTATTTGTATTTCAAAGCCGCGGTATTTTCATTACAGATTTTTGCTCTAGCATTATTTGTGTTTCTTTTTTATTTTTTGAAGATATTTAATTGACAAAAAACAAAACTTCTTCGAAGAAAAGAGCAGATACTTTTAATTTTATATTTATAAAATAGGTATTACTTTTTTAATAAAAAATTCTTAAGGTGTTGATAAATTGCATCTGTTTCCCGTACATTTTTTTTTGCAACACCCACCTAACTCTTTGATAATCAGTACGGTATGTTGTTTTGGGTGTTGCAACGCTGAAAGCAGGTAATAGATGTATTCTCAACAAAAAATCCTTAACATGTTGATATTCTGCACATTAAGGATTTTTGTTTGGCAGTCCATAGGGGAATCGAACCCCTGTTACCAGGATGAAAACCTGACGTCCTAACCCCTAGACGAATGGACCGTTTCCCATTTCTGTTTGGGACTGCAAATAAACATACTTTTTTTTAATTATACAAATTTTTTGTATAAAAAAACAAAAAAAATGAGCAACTTAACTAAATTGCTCATTTTCAATATTGTATGCATTGATTTATTCCATTGCTTCAATGATTTCGTCTGTCATTTCCATGTTATGAAACACATTTTGTACGTCATCATCGTCTTCTAAAGCATCAATAAGTTTTAAAACAGACTTAGCTTCTTCAACACTTAATGTTTTTGTATCGTTAGGTATTCTTTGAAGTTCGGCACTTTCTACTTCAATTTTTAGTTCTTCAAGTTTTTTGTTCATATTTCCAAAATCTTCAATAGAGCAAACCACATTAACGTTTCCGTCTTCAAGTTCGATTTCTTCGGCACCTGCATCAATAAGTTCCATTTGAATTTCGTCAAAATCTTTATCTTCTGGTTTTGCAAAATCGAAAACTCCTTTTCTGTCAAAAAGAAAACTTAAAGAACCATTTGTACCAAGTGTTCCATTAAATTTATTAAAAGCTGCTCTTACCGAACTTACAGTTCTATTATTATTGTCTGTTAGGCATTCAACAAAAATAGCAATACCATGAGATCCGTAGCCTTCAAAACTAACTTCTTGAAAATTAGCATCGTCTTGGTCGCCTCTTTTAATTGCTCTCTCAATATTATCTTTAGGCATATTAACACCTTTGGCATTTTGGATAGCAATTCTTAATCTTGAGTTATAATCTGGATCGTGTCCGCCACCTTCTTTAACAGCAATAGTAATTTCTTTTGAAAATTTAGAAAACATTTTAGACCTTTTTGCATCTAAAGCACCTTTTTTGCGTTTAATTGTTGACCATTTACTATGTCCAGCCATATGTGTATATTAATTAATAGTTATATTGTGCAAAAATAAAAAAAATATTTCTTTTTTTGTAAGATTTACAAAAACTTTTTTAATTTTGCATTGTTTTATTAGTGGACGGATTTGGATGCTTGCAACCACTTAAAAAAAATTGCTAAAAACATCAGTTTCAATCATTCAAATCCTCACAATTATAATTTTAGAATATAAATATTAAATTTAAAATATATAATTATGAGTTATTTTTTTACATCCGAATCAGTTTCGGAAGGGCATCCAGACAAAGTTTCAGATCAAATTTCAGATGCAATTTTAGACGAATTTTTAGCTTTTGACCCAAATTCAAAAGTGGCTTGTGAAACTCTTGTAACAACAGGATTAGTAGTTGTTGCTGGTGAGGTAAAATCAGAAGTTTATATTGATGTACAGGAAACTGCACGTAAAGTGATTAACAAAATTGGTTACACCAAAAGCGAATATCGCTTTGATGGAAATTCTTGTGGAATACTTTCTGCAATTCACGAACAATCGCCAGATATAAACCAAGGCGTAGTAAAAGGTGCGGGCTTGCACAAAGAAGATCAAGGAGCAGGCGACCAAGGTATGATGTTCGGATATGCTTGTAGAGATACCGAAGAACTTATGCCTTTGCCTTTGGATTTGTCGCATAAGATTTTGCAAGTGCTTGCAGAAATTAGAAGAGAGAAAAAGCAAATGACATATTTGCGTCCAGATTCAAAATCTCAAGTTACTATAGAATATTCTGACGACAATAAACCAATAAGAATTGATACTATTGTTGTTTCAACTCAACATGATGATTTTGATGCAGACGATGATAAAATGCTTAATAAAATAAGAGAAGATGTAAAAAATATTTTGTTGCCAAGAGTAATTAAAGGTTTAGACGCAAAAACACAAGCATTATTCAAAGACGATTATATTTTACACGTAAATCCAACAGGAAAATTTGTTATTGGTGGACCTCATGGAGATACTGGATTAACAGGAAGAAAAATAATTGTTGACACTTATGGAGGTAAAGGTGCGCATGGTGGTGGAGCTTTTAGCGGAAAAGACCCATCAAAAGTTGACCGTTCTGCTGCTTATGCTGCAAGACATATCGCAAAAAATTTAATAGCTGCAGGTGTTGCTGACGAAATTTTAATTCAACTTGCTTATGCTATTGGAGTTGCCGAACCAGTTGGAGTATTCTGCAATACATACGGAACTTCTAAAGTAAATATCCCAGATAGTGAAATTGCAAAAAAAATCAAAAAAATATTTAGTCTAAAACCTGCTGATATCGAAGCAAGATTTAACCTAAGAACACCTATTTATTTAGAAACTGCTTCATATGGACATTTCGGTAGAAAACCTGAAAAAATTAAAAAAGTATTTGAATCTCCTTATCTAGGAACAAAAACTATTGAGGTAGAACTATTTAGTTGGGAAAAACTAGATTATGTCGATATAATCAAAAAAGAATTTAGCTTATAAATCACAAAATTGAAAACCGCTTGTTTAAAAATAAAAATAAATAAGCGGTTTTTTTTGTTTTTATTGATTATTTTCGTAAAAATTTTTTAAAATGGAAAAATACAAAAGATATATTGTCGGAGCAATTGGCGTAGTCTTGCTAGTGCTTTTCGTTTACTATTTTTCAAACGTTGTAATGTGGATATTAATTTCCGCTTTTATTGCAATGTTAGGACATCCAATAGTGGAATTTATACGAAAAATCCGTATCAAAAAATTTGGACCACCACGATGGTTAGCATCTATAATAACAATTCTTTTTATGTATGGCGTAATTTATCTCGGATTTAGACTAATTTCGCCACTAGTAATGACACAAGTCCAAGAGTTCCAATCTTTAGATATTGAAAGTATTTCAGAAGGTTTGGAAAAACCAATTAAAAATCTTGATGACTATATACAAAGAACACCTATTTTAAATCAACCAGAATTTTCTACAGAAGATTATGTCGTAGAAAAAATTAACTCAACAATAAATTTAATCGATGTAGGAAAATTAATAAATAACCTTGGTAGCACCATCGCAAACCTTTTTATATCTCTGTTTGTAATTACTTTCACAAGTTTTTTCTTCTTAAAAGATAGAGATTTATTCGATAGATTTGTTTTGATGTTTGTACCAGCTAAATTTGAAGAAAAAGTACAAGGAGCATTAAAAACATTGCGAAGACTAATATCTAGATATTTGTTAGGACTAGTTTTAGAAATGGTTTTAATGTGTCTTCTTATTACATTGGGATTATATCTTATTGGAATAAACTTGAATTTAGCAATTACAATAGGTGTTATTATAGCTGCTCTAAACGTGATACCTTATATCGGTCCCTGGATTGGAGTTTTTATAGGAACAATTTTACTTATTACAGCAAATCTACACTTAGATTTTAGTGCCGAAGTTGTACCAAAGATTTTAATGCTATGCGGAATTGTGCTAGTATCAAAAATTATTGACGATATTATTTTTCAACCAGTTATTTATTCAAAAAGTGTAAAAGCTCACCCATTAGAAATACTTTTTGTAATTATGATTGCTGGAAATTTATATGGAGTTTTAGGAATGGCATTAGCTATACCTGGTTATACAGTATTAAGAGTTATTGCTAAAGTATTTTTTGATGAATATAAATTTATACATCGTTTAACTCAAGGAATAGATACACAACCAGAAAAAAATAAATCAAAAGTTGAAAATGATGAAAATATTTAAATTTGGTGGAGCTTCAATTAAAGATTCACAAGCATTAAATAATATTGTTGAAACAATACTTTCAAAAGAAAAAGATTTGTGGATAGTTGTATCAGCTATTGGTAAAACTACCAATTCACTTGAAAAATTATTAAACTCATGGTATAATTATGAAATAGATAAATTTTCAAATTTAGAAGCCGTTATCGATTTTCATAAAAAATATATTAAAGAAAGTTTTAAAGAAAATTCTGAAAATGTAGAAAAACTAATAGAACCAATTTATATTTCTTTAGAAAAATTAATATCTCAAAAGCCAGAAAAAGATTATGATATTTTATATGACGAACTAGTTAGTTATGGAGAATTGATGAGTTCATTAATTTTTAGCGAATATTTAAAAATAAAAGGAATTAATAATACACTACTTGACGCAAGAGAGTTAATTATTACAGACTCAAATCATCGTGATGCAAAAGTAAGTTGGTTAGAATCTCAAAACAAAATAGAAAAAATAGATAAAAAGTCAGGCGAAATATTTGTAACACAAGGTTTTATTGGTGCTGATGTAAATAATATAACTACGACATTAGGTCGCGAAGGTTCTGACTACACTGCTTCTGCTTTGGCTTATTTGTTAAATGCCGAAAGTGTAACTATTTGGAAAGATGTGCCAGGTATTATGAATGCAGACCCAAGTTATTTTGATTTTGCCGAAAAACTTAAAGAACTATCATATAACGAAGCTATTGAACTTGCTTTTTACGGAGCTAAAGTTATTCACCCAAAAACTATTAAACCCATAGAAAATAAAAACATACCACTATATGTAAAGTCTTTTGTAAATCCAGAAAATGAAGGAACAGTAATTAAAAACCTTAGTTATAAATTAAATCTGATACCTGTTTTTATTTTGAAACAAAATCAAATTTTAATATCAATCTCACCCAAAGACTTTTCTTTTATTGTTGAAGAAAATATGAGTAAGATTTTTGGTTTATTCGCAAAATATAAAACTAAATTAAATATTTCTCAAAACACAGCAGTTAGTTTTTCTGCTTCTATTGATGATAATAACCGAAATTTAAAAAAACTAATAAAAGAATTGCAAGAAGATTTTTTTGTAAAATATAATTCAGGACTTGAACTAATAACAATAAGATATTATACCGAAGAATCAATAGATAAGATGCTAAAGGCTAGAAAAATTTTAATGGAACAAAGAAGTAGAAAAACTGCAAGGTTTTTAGTTAAAATGATTTAGTTTTATAAAATGGAAATTATTTCGCTTTTATTAATATCTATAGGACTTTCAATGGATAGCCTTGCGATTTCAATAGCGACAGCTTGTTCATGCGAAAATAAAACAAAATTTACCAATTTAAGATTTGCACTTATTTTAGCATTTGTTCAAGCAATTTGTATTGTTGTAGGTTGGCTTGCAGGTTCGAGTTTAACAAAAATGTTTCAACAATATGACCATTGGATTGCTTTTGTTTTACTGACAATTATTGGTGGAAAAATGTTGATTGATGGAATAAGAAAAAAAGACGACACTGCCGAAATAAATATGAACAATTTCTTTGTCGTTGTTGGACTTGGTATAGCCACAAGCGTTGATGCTGTCGTGGTAGGGGTAAGTTTGCCTTTTGTAGGAATTAGTATTTGGCTAACAGCACTTATAGTTTTTTTTACTACTTTTACTTTTTCATATATAGGACTAATAAGTGGCAATTTTTTACGAAAAAAGTTCAAGAGATTGCCAGTAGAAATAATAGGTGGACTTTTTTTAATAGGAATAGGAATAAAAGTATTATTAGAACACTTAATAAATGGATGTTAATAAAAATATAAATATAAAAAATTGAAAATATGGAAACACAAATGCCAAAAGATAAAATGTTGAAATATACAACTTTTTTAAGATCTTGTTTGCCACCAATATTCTTTGAAATTATGGACGAAGAAGATTTTGTTACTCATTACAAACTAATAAAACGGACAATAGCTCCAGAAGGCAAGGACAAATTGTTCCATATGAAAGGCGATATCGAAGAGTTTTATTCTCATAGCTTTTGTTATGATACGCTAAAGTCAACTTTATTAAAAGAAGCAGCTGAAGTTGTTGAAAACATTGCTATTTACAGAGTTTTTCCTAATCAGAAAGAAGATTTTATTTTATCATCAACATATAGAAGTCTCGAATCTTCGGTAAGACTTGAAGAATTTGAATTGCCTTCAGAAGAAAAAATTAGACAAAGTTTTTATGATGAAAAAGGAAAACGGATAAAAGACATTGAAGTTCACTTAGAAGATGATGCAAGAAAAGTTGTAGTTCAATGTATGAATATTGCTTTTAATACTTTATTGTCAAATCTTTTTGAAAGTATAGAAAAACAAGCCATTAAATATAGTTTTCTTTCTATAATTCAACTTACAAAACCTTTAAATAGGAATAACAAATATTATAAAGTAGAAATTCATCTTGATGAACAAATTTCAGAAGAAGATTTTCATTCCTTACAAGAAGATTTTGAGAGGTATATTCAAACTTGGATGCAGGCTTTGAGTATTTTCGATATGATTGGACCTGCAATGGTTGGACCATCAAGTTCGCATACTGCCGGAGCAAATAGAATTGGACAAATAAGTAGAAATATAATTTTAGCAATTATTGAAAGAGGCGAAGTGATTAAAGATGTTGAACTTAAATTTTATTCTTCATTTCGCGACACAGGAGTTGGACATAGAACGCCAAATGCTTTAGCAGGTGGTTTGTATGGTTTTGCTACCGACCACCCCGAAATGATTGAACATGGCGACCCAATATTTTTAAAAGAAAATGGAATAAAATTTGGCGAGCAAACCGCTAAGTTTAAAGGCTTTGTTAAAGCAAGTCCATCTGAAGATTTAAAATATTTATCTCAACGAAATAATAATATAGCAGAAGTTATTTTCTCAACAGATAAAGATACTTACTCAATAGTAGGCTTTTCAATTGGTGCAGGAAATGTGGAAATTAGATTTTTTAACGACCACGAACTTCAAACTCCTATTGATGGAAAATCAGATTTAAGATTAATAGGTAATGATATTGTAAGCTCAAAAGATGAAAATTATTCAATAATTAGTAAAATTTACAATCAACAAACCGAAAGTGAAAAACCGCGACTTGAGTTTAATACTTTTGAAGAATTAGAAGAATACTTAGAAAGAACAGGAAAAAATATTATTGATGTTATTTGCGAAACTGAATTTGCCTTGCAAGGAATGAAAAGAGAAGATGTTTATTCCAAAATGCAAGAATATTGGGAAATTATGAAAGATTCTGTTTATTCAGGAATTTCAACATCAGAACAATCTTTGCTAAAACTAAGTGGTGGTGATTCTAAAAAAATAGTTTCTTATTTGCCTCAATCAAAATTGTTTAATAATGTTTATGGCAGGGCAGCAGCTTATGCTACAGCAGTAAATGAGATAAATGCAAAAAGTGGTGTTATCATAGCTTGTCCAACAGCAGGAAGTTGTGGAATTTTACCCGGTGTTTTAACAGCTTGGATGGAAGACAATCCTAATTCGGAAAAGAAAATCCTAGAATCTTTGATGGTAGCAGGCTTTTTTGGAATGATATTATTTACAGACGTTTCTACAGCAGGAGCCGATTATGGTTGCCAAGCCGAAGTGGGAGCAGCTGCAGCAATGGCAGCTTCGGCAATAGCATATTTAGAAAATGGCAACCATGCACAACTTATTCAGGCTTTTACAATTGCAATAAAAAATTGCTTAGGATTAATTTGCGACCCAGTTGCAGGTTTAGTAGAAGTGCCTTGTGTGAAAAGAAATGGAATTTATTCATCTTTGGCACTTTCAGCAGCAATGATGGCTTTAAGTGGAGTCCAATCTTTTATCTCACCAGACGAAGTTATGTTAACAATGAGAGAAGTGGGAGAAAGACTGCACATAGACTATAAAGAAACTGGAAGAGGCGGCTTAGCAAGAACTAGAGATGGAAAAGAAGTAGATAAAAGATTTGCTCAAGAAGTAAAAAAATTCTTCGGGTAAAAACTAATGATTTGGGTAAGAAACTATTGTTTTTACAACATAAGCATCAGGATATTTTGTGTTTATCTTTTTTAGAAGTTTTACAGCATCAAAACGGTTTGTGAAATCACCAACTAAAACTTCAAAATTTGGTTCTATAAAATTCAAATATGCTTTTTCGCCATCTTGTCTAAAACCAGCTCTAACAGCATTTGCTTGAGAACGAGCATTAGGATGGTTTTCTGCATAGATTTTTACTCTAAAACCATAAAAACCATTACGCTTTTTATTTAAACCAACACTAGTTTCAACAAAATTTTTTAGCTTAGCATCTTGTTTAATTTTAACTTTACCATTATAGGCAGAAGAATTAAAATAAGAAATGCTCATAGGTGTTATATTTTGAGATTTTGCAACAATCCCAATTGATAAAAACAATAATATAATCGATAAAAACCTACTCATAATTAATTATTTTTGTGTAAAGATATTACTTTTTATAATATTTATCAAAACTTTCTTTATGGTCAATTTTAATATTTTTGGAAATCAACATTTTAGAAACAGTTACACTGCCATCTATTTTTAACTCTGGATTTCGTCTTTGAAGTTCGCTTACTAAATAAATTATATTTGTTAATGCATCTTTTGGCGTTACCTCAAATGAAAATGGATATGTTTGTTTTGAATTTTTAAGAATTTTTGTTTTTTTAAGTTTTTTAATCTTACCAACATTTCTGCCGTTTAAAATTAAGTCTAAATTTAAGTTTTTTACATTAAAAGATAAATTATTTGGATTTTCTATTGGAATATAAACTTTGAGCCTAACTCCTTGCATGCTTAGTTCTTCAACTTCCAGTCTTTCGGGCTGACCAATATGCAGTTTATTAAACGAACAAGAACTAACTAAAATCGACACTATTATGAAACTAAAAAAATATTTTTTCATTTTAAATCAATTTATTTGCAAAATCAACAAAATCTATACCGTTAAAATTACCACTGCTCATCATTAGCAGATTTGTGTTATTATAATTTTGTTTTGCTAAGTAATCTTTCAGTAGTTCAGCATCAGTAAAAATTTGAACTTTTCCACCAAAACTTTCTTTAACATAATCTTCGGGCAAGGCTGGTAACCTCTTGTGTTCCAGTACCTCATGGCTATAATAAACAATTGCAATGTCGGCTTCGTCCATTGTGTTTTTGTATTGAGGAATAAAATTATGTTGTAAACTACTAAAAGTATGCAGCTCAATACAAGCAATTAATTTTCTTTCGGGGTTTTTATTTTTTATTGCGTTAATTGTTGCTTTTAGTTTTGAAGGAGCATGAGCAAAATCTAAATAAAATGATGAGCTTTCAGTTTCTTTTATCAGTTGCAAACGCTTAGCAGCACCCTCAAAAGTTTGAATAGATTCCCAAAAGAATTTTTCTTTAATTCCTAATTCTAAACAAACTAATCGTGCTGCATTTATATTTTGCATATTGTGATTTCCAAAAACACTCATAGTATAAGTTTTGTTATCAAATTTTACTAAAGTTTTTCCATCTTCAGAAACTTTATGCTCAAAAGCCAAATATGCTTTATTATCAACATTGTTGTTTTTTACTAATTTTTGAAGATGTTCATCATCTGCAAACCAAAAAAGTTTTCCGTTTTTGCTAATATGTTTAATAAAAATATCAAATTGCTCCACATAATTTTCAAAACTAGGAAAAACATTTATATGATCCCAAGCAATTCCTGTAAGTACAGCAATGTCAGGTTTGTACCAATGAAATTTTGGAGTTAAATCCAAAGGCGAAGAAAGATATTCGTCTCCTTCAAAAACTGCAATTTTGTTTTTTTCTTCAAGATTTACCATGGTATCAAACCCACGAATATTTGCACCTACCATATAATCAAAATTTAGTTTGGCATCTCGCAAAACGTGCATAATCATAGAGGTTACTGTAGTTTTTCCATGGCTTCCACCAATAACTACACGTTTTTTGTCTTTGGTTTGTTCGTATAAAAATTCTGGGAAAGAATAAATTTTAAGATTAAGTTCTTGAGCACGTAAAAGTTCTGGATTATCTTTACGAGCATGCATTCCCAAAATAATTATATCTAAATCAGCATTTATTTTTTTTGGAAACCAGCCAAATTTCTTGGGAAGAAGACCATGTTTTTTCAAACGCGAAAAAGAAGGCTCAAATATTTCATCATCAGAGCCAGAAACTTGATAGCCTTTTTTATGTAAAGCTATTGCTAAATTGTGCATAACAGCACCGCCTATAGCAATAAAATGAATAGTCATGTTTTAAATTTTATTTATCAATATTTGTCTCTATATAATCAATTATAGAATGAATAACTTTTATGTGTATTTCTTGAATTCGGTCAGAATATCCAAAATGCGGAACTCTAATTTCAATATCGCAAAGGTCTTTTAGCTTGCCACCATCTTTGCCTGTAAGTGCAACAACAGGCATTCCAATTTTCTTAGCAGAATTTACAGCATTAATTACGTTTTTTGAATTTCCACTTGTGCTAATTGCAAGTAATACGTCATTTTTATTTCCCAAGGCTTCAACAAATCTCGAAAAAATAAAATCAAAACCATAATCATTTGCAACACAAGTTATGTGAGAAGGGTCAGCAATAGCAATAGCTGGTAATGCTTTTCTTTCTTCTTTAAATCTACCAGATAATTCTTCGGCAAAATGCATGGCATCACTCATGGAACCGCCATTACCGCAAGAAATTATTTTTCCACCATTATTAATGCTTTTAATCATTAGTTTTGCAGCTAATTCAATGGCTTCAAAGTTTTTACTTTCTGAAATAAACTCATTCAAAAGTTTTGACGATTCTAAAAAATTATTTCTTATCATTATCGCTTGTTAATTTTAGTGTTCAAAGTTACATTAAGCTATGATTTTTACAAAATAAAATTATTAAACGATGATTGTTAAATACATTAAATTTATATATTAACTTAAAGGCTTGTTAATGAGAGTGAAAGCACACGATGATGAAAAAATAATGTTGAAATTTAATTAACTAAAAATATTTTAAAAATAATTGAAAATAAATATTGTTATTTCATTTTTTTTGTTTATCTTTGACGGTATAAAAGAAAAGTTACGTTATAATTAAGTATTAGATTTGTAAAAATTTCAGGCATGAGTTATATAGAATTTGATAAGACACAATTAATAAATCTTGAATACTCGCTAAAGAGAGAATTGCTAAGAACAAATAGAGCAGGATCTTATGCAAGTACTACAATAGTTGGATGTAATACTCGAAAATATCATGGGCTTTTGGTTTGCCCAATGGAAGATATCGATAACGATAATCATGTTTTACTTTCTGGTATAGATATTTCAGTAATTCAAAATGATGCTATTTTTAATTTTGGTGTAAGAAAATATCCAGGAAATAATTACCACCCTAAAGGACATAAATATGTAAGAGATTTTTATATCGATATTGTCCCAAAACTTGTTTGGAGAGTAGGAGGTGTAGTTTTACAAATGGAAAGAATACTTACCGAAGATGATAGAATAATTATTAAATATACTTTATTAGAGGCTGTTAGTAAAACCAAAATTAGATTTAAACCTTTTCTCGCTTTTAGAAATGTGCATAAACTTAGTAAAGCCAATTTGTTTGTAAATACAAAATTCACGCCTGTGGACAATGGTATCAAGCTAAGAATGTATGATGCTTATAAATTTCTTTACTTACAAACAAATAAAGAAGCTGAGTATATACATGCACCCGACTGGTATTATAATGTTGAGTATGAGGAAGAACAAAGACGAGGTTATGACTATCAAGAAGACCTTTATGTGCCAGGATATTTTGAAGCAGATATAAAAACAGGCGAATCTATAATTTTTACAGCAGGATTAGATGAGGCAAACCCTAAAAATTTAGCAAGAAAATATAATGCCGAACTTAAAAAAAGAATGCCACGTTCTAATTATAGAGAATGTTTAGAAAGTGTAGCTAAACAATTTATTTATAAAAGAAAAGGGAAAAGCGAAATTGTTGCAGGCTATCCATGGTTTGGCAGATGGGGACGTGATACGTTTATTTCACTACCAGGATTAACATTATATCAAAATGATATTAAAACATGTAAAGAAGTTTTAGATACCATGACTTCTGAAATTAAAGATGGACTTTTTCCAAATATTGGTGCAGGAAATAATGTAGCATTAAATTCTGTAGATGCACCATTATGGTTTTTCTGGGCTTTACAAGAATATTTAAAATTTACTAATGATAAAGTTGAAATCTGGAAAGATTATGGCGAAAAAATTAAAAATATTTTAGAAAATTTCCGAAACGGCACCCAATTTAACATAAAAATGCACGATAACGGTTTGATTTGGGCTGGAGAAGCAGGAAAAGCACTAACTTGGATGGACGCAGTTGTTGCTGGCAAACCTGTAACACCACGACACGGATTCGCAGTTGAAATTAATGCCTTGTGGTATAATGCTGTTAATTTTAGTTTAGAACTTGCCGAACATAATAAAGACAAAGATTTTATTGAGACTTGGAAACATGTGCCAGAAATAATAAAATCATCGTTTTTACAATTTTTCTGGGACGACAATAAACACTATCTCGCTGATTATTGCACTTATGAATATAAAGATTGGGCAATCCGTCCAAATCAAATTTTTGCTTGCTCACTACCATATTCACCTTTGTCGGAAGAACAAAGAGAAAGAGTTTTAGAAAAAGTTAAAAAAGAACTTTTAACGCCAAAAGGATTAAGAACTTTAAGTCCTAATTCGCCTGATTATAAAGGGGTTTACAAAGGTAATCAAGAACAAAGAGACAATGCTTATCATCAAGGAACTGCTTGGCCCTGGCTTTTAGGAAGTTTTTGTGAAGGCTGGCTAAAAATTCATGGAGAAAGTGGTCTGGCTTTAGTAGAAAAAATTTATTTTAAGTTCGAAGAAGATATGACAATTGCTGGAATAGGAAGTATTTCAGAAATTTATGACGGAGACCCGCCACATAATCCACGAGGGGCAATTGCACAGGCTTGGAGCGTTGCAGAATTACTGAGAATTGCTAACATGATTGATAATTATAAAAACAATATAAAATCATGAGAGTACTAATGTTTGGTTGGGAATTTCCACCACATATCACAGGAGGATTAGGAACCGCATGTTATGGATTAACAAGAGGACTATCACACTTTGGAACAGAAGTAATTTTTGTAGTGCCAAAATCTTATGGAGATGAAGATAAAACTTATATAAATCTTGTCGATGCAGGACAAGTTGATATAACAGAAAGAACAACTAAAGAAACAAAATTCTGGAAAAATTTTAGATATATAGAAGTTGGGGCTAACTTAATTCCATATATGGACCCCGAAGAATTTAAAAAAATATTCGCAGGAAAATCACTTTCTCATTCAGAATTTAAAGAATCTGTACTATCAAAAAACTTTAAGTTTTCAGGAAGCTATGGTATAAATCTTTATGAAGAAGTTGCTCGCTATGCTTTAATTGCGGCTTATGTCGCAAGTACAAACAAATTTGATGTTATTCATGCTCACGACTGGCTTACATATCATGCAGGAATTGCTGCAAAAAAAGTTTCAGGAAAACCTTTGGTTGTACATATGCACGCAACAGAATTCGACAGAAGTGGAGAACATGTAAATCAAAGAGTTTATGATATTGAACGTGAGGGAATGGAAGCAGCAGATAGAGTTATCGCTGTAAGTAATCTCACTCGAAGAACTATTATCGAAAGATATGGAATCCATCCCGATAAAGTCGTAACAGTTCATAATTCAGTTGAGCCAATAACTTTACCAAATGAATTTAAAGTAACAAAAGGTTTTGATGAAAAAATAGTTACTTTTTTAGGAAGAGTTACTTTCCAAAAAGGTCCTGATTATTTTATTGAAGCAGCAAAAAAAGTTATTGATAAAGATCCAAATGTGCGTTTTGTAATGGCAGGAAGTGGAGATATGCTAAATAGAATGATAAAACGAGTGGCAAAATTAAATATAGCTACAAAATTTCATTTCGCCGGATTTTTACGAGGACAAGAAGTTTATGATATGTTTTCGATTAGCGATGTTTATGTAATGCCGTCTGTTAGCGAACCCTTTGGAATTTCACCATTAGAAGCTATGATGTCTGATGTACCTGTAATTATTTCAAAACAATCAGGTGTGGCAGAAGTGTTGAAACATGCTTTAAAAGTCGATTTCTGGGATGTAGATGACCTAGCAGATGCTATTTATGGAATGTTGCATTACCCAGCCCTGTCAAGAATGTTTAAAAAATATGGAAAAATAGAAGTCGAAAATTTAAGATGGGAAAATTCAGCGTTTAAAGTAAATAAAGTTTATAAAGAATTAATTGATAATTGATAATTGAATAATTGAGAATTAGTAATGTGTAAATTTAAAAAATAATATAATGCGTACAATTTGTTTTTATTTTCAGGTGCATCAGCCATTTAGGTTAAAAAGATATAAATTTTTTGATATTGGCAACGACCATTATTATTACAATGATTTTGAAAATCGTAATATAATGCGTAAAGTTGCAGAAAAGTGTTATCTGCCAACAAATCAAGTGTTTTTGGATTTAATTCAAGAATATGGAGATAGATTTAAAATTGCATATTCTATTTCTGGAGTGGCAATAGATCAATTTGAAATGTACGCACCTGATGTTTTGGAGAGTTTCAAAAGACTTGTAGCTACAGGTAATGTCGAAATTCTTAGTGAAACTTATGCGCACTCTCTTTCTGCTTTAAAAAGCTACGAAGAGTTTGAACGTCAAATTAATATGCATCGCCAAAAAATAAAAGAGCATTTTGGAGTTGAACCTAAAGTTTTTAGAAATACAGAATTAATTTATTCCGACCAAATAGGAGAGTATATTTCAAATATGGGTTTTAAGGGAATGATTTCAGAAGGAGCAAAACATATTTTAGGTTGGAAAAGTCCAAACTATTTGTACTGCAACGCAATAAATCCAAAATTAAAATTATTGCTTAAAAATTTTAAGCTTTCTGATGATATAGCCTTCCGTTTTTCAAATCATGCTTGGGAGGAATTTCCATTAACAACAGAAAAATTTGTTGCTTGGCTAAATGCCATTGACCCAAAAGAAGAAATGGTAAATTTGTTTATGGACTATGAAACTTTTGGCGAACATCAATGGGAAGAAACAGGAATTTTCGAGTTTTTAAAAGCTCTTCCTGATGCTGTTTTCAGATATTCAAACTATACTTTTTCCACTCCATCTGAAATTGTTGAAAATGCTGAACCTGTGTCAAAAATACATGTGCCATATCCAATTTCTTGGGCAGACGAGGAAAGAGACCTTACAGCTTGGCTAGGAAACGAACTCCAAGACGAGGCTTTCAATAACTTATATTCGCTTTATGATAAAGTAAAAGAAATAAACGATCCAGAAATTTGGAAAGATTGGTTGTACTTACAAACCAGCGACCACTTCTATTATATGTGTACAAAATGGTTCTCGGACGGAGACGTACATAAATATTTCAACCCTTATGAGTCGCCATACGAAGCATTCGTAAACTATATGAATATTTTAAGCGACTTTATAATTAGGTTGAAAAAATATAAGTAAAAATACAAAAACTACGAAATTGTAAAATACTAAATATTTTTATTATTCAACAGGAAGAGGCTCGCCAGAACCAGGTGCAGGTTCACTACTTTCTGCTGGAGCAGTTTGAGTTTGCTCAATGTCTTGTTTCTTAACTTTATGGTTTCCAGGTATAGAAAAACTTGCTAATAATGAAAATACAATTAATCCTATAGCAAGACCCCAAGTGGCTTTCTCAAGAAAGTCAGCAGTTTTTTTAACACCCATAACTTGGTTACCTTGTCCAAAGTTTGAAGCTAAACCACCACCTTTACTATTTTGTACTAATACAATTAAAATTAGAAGTACAGCACAAATAACAATTAATACAGAAAAAAAGATATACATAACTAATTCGTTTTATTTTTTATCAATTCTTTTATTTTTTCAATTTGCCCGACAAAGTAAATACTTTTTTCGGGATATTTCAAACATAATTTTTCATAAGTTAAAATTGCTTTCTCAAAATGTTCTTGTTTAATATAGATTTTAGCCAAAGTCTCACTAAATAAATCACTGTCATCTATGAGTAGTGATTTGCTTGCAAGAGAACTGTCAGAAACGTATTCTTTGTCGGGAATTATTCTCGGATTTTCAGCTAAAAATTTATCTATTAAATTTATTTTTTCAGGCTTATTATTTGTCGTTTTTTGAGAAATATTTTCTAAAATATATGAGTCTTTTTCATCAATTTTTTCATTTTGATACTCTAAAATTGCATCTTTTTCTGTCTCGAAATCAAAATCTAAAAGCTCAAAGCCGTTATTTTTATTTATAGACTTGTCAAATTTTTTCACATCATCAGAAAAATCTATAAAAATATTTTTGATTTCTTCTTCTTCTATTTCTTGGCTAACTTGTTGATTTATAGTTGTTTCTTCTTTAATCTCTTCAACTTGGGTTTTTTGATTAACTTGCTGATTAACAGTAGTTTCTTGTTTTGCTTCTTCAGTTTCTTCGTTTCCAATTCTAACTTTTTCGTTTATTCCAAGTTCTCTTAATCGAGCTTCAATAATTGATTTAAGCTTTTCTGTTTCAGATAATTCTTCCGAATCTTCTTTAAAATCTTCTTCTTGTTTGGTTTCTGCTTTTACAATTTCTTCATTGCTAGGAGTTTCGTCAACTTTTTTTGTTTCTTCAGAAATTTCTGGTAAAATATTTTCTGCAATTTCTTTATCTTTGATTTCTGGTCTAACTTCTTGATTTTCAATAATTTCTTCCTGTTTAACTTCTTCAGTTTCAGCTTCTTTGGCTATTTCTTGTTTTTCAGCGATTTCTTCTTGCTTGATTTCTTTAGTTTCAATTTCTTGGCTAACTTGTAGATTTTCACTCACTTCTTCTTGTTTGGCTTCGATTTCTTGGTTGACAGGTTGAATTTCAGCTGGTTCTTCTTGTTTTGTATCTTCAATTTGGATTTCTTCTTTAACTATTTCTTGTTCAACAAGTTTTGGCTCATTTATGAATGTTATTTCATTTTCAGGAAGATTTTTCAAATTGATTAGTCTAACCAAATGTTTTCTGTCTGGAACATAAACTACAGTATTTCTCAATTTATTTTCAAATCTTACGTCTTTGAGCAAATTTAGATTTTTAGCATATAAAATTCTGGCAGTTTGAAAATAAGGGAACTCTTCAATAAGTGCAGAGATTTCTTCTAAACTTTTTGAGTCTAGTAAAGAAAAATCGCTACAATATTTTAAAAATTGTTCCTTATTCATATTTTACCAATTTGCAACAGCTCTGTTAAAAATGTCAGTAACTAATTCTTCAGAAATGCTTTGAATTAACTCGCCTTCAATGCTTGCTAAATTTATAGAACTTTCAAAATCAGCATATCTTGTAAAATTTGCTTCAAAGCTTTTTGCAGTTTCTTTTGTATTTGTAAATTTTACTTTAACAGTAATTGTTAATCTATTTAGAGCAGCAGTTTCGTTTCCTTGAAAAGCTTGAGCTGTAACATTATAATTTATAATTGCACCTTCAAAGGCAATATCACCGTCGTAGTTAACCATTTCAAGATTTGTTTGTGAAATAAATTTATCTTTCAAAGTTTCAGTAAAAACTGTAGAAAGATTTGGCTGCACCATACTAGCCTGATTTGGAAAGAAATTGACTTGAATAGTTTTAATATCAGCAGAAATGTCAGCTCCTGTGAAAGAATATCCGCCAACACAAGAACATAGGGCAATAGAGCTAATAAAAATTAAAAAATAAACTATGTTTCTTATATTTTTCATCTACTTATTTATTTGATATTCTTTAATTTTTCTGTATAATGTTCTTTCCGAAATTCCTAATTCTTCGGCAGCTAGTTTACGTTTATTATTATGTTTTTCCAAAGCTTTAACAATTAATTCTCTTTCTTGCTCAGCTAAAGACAAAACTTCTTCAACAACCTCTCCATGTTCTTGGTGAGTCTCTTGGTGATGTATAACAGGTTGTTCGTTGGAATAGGCGTGATTTATCGGATTTATTTTTACTTCATTATCAAAATTATTGAAAGTATCGTGTGGATAACTAGTAATTTTAACATTAGGATTTTGTTGGATAATGTCGTTCACCAATAATTTTAATTCATTCATATCTCTTTTCATATCAAACAAAACCTGATAAAGTATCTCTCTCTCAGAAGCAAAATTTTCGAAGTTTCCTTTTTTTGATAAAACAGGTAAATTCGATGTTTCTGCACCTTCTAAATAAGATTTTAGCATTTCTGCAGAAATAATTCTTTCTTCTTCAATTATAGAAATTTGCTCTGTGATGTTTTTTAATTGACGAATATTTCCGGGCCATCTATATGAATTTAAAACATGAACTGCATCTTCGCTTAGTCGAATTGCCGGCATATTATATTTTTCGGAAAAATCGCTTGCAAATTTTCTAAATAACAAATGAATGTCGTCTTGTCTGTGTCGCAAAGGAGGTACAACAATTGGAACAGTATTCAATCTATAGAACAAGTCTTCGCGAAATTTACCTTCACTAACTCTTTGTTGTAAATCAACATTTGTTGCAGCAACAACTCTAACATCAGTTTTTTCAGGTTTTGAAGAACCTACTTTTATAAATTCGCCAATTTCTAAAACTCTAAGCAAACGCACTTGAGTAGCTAAAGGTAATTCGGCAACTTCGTCTAAAAATATTGTTCCTTTGTTAGCTTCTTCAAAATAACCTTTTCTATCGCTATGAGCCGAAGTAAATGCACCTTTTACATGCCCAAAAAGTTCAGAATCTATTGTGCCTTCGGGAATTGCTCCACAGTTAACAGCTATATAATTATTGTGTTTTCTTCTACTATAAGCATGAATTATTTGCGGAATCTTTTCTTTTCCAACTCCACTTTCGCCAGTTACCAAAACCGACAAATCGGTTGGAGCTACTTGAACAGCAATGTCTAAAGCTCGATTTAATCCTTTAGAATTTCCAATAATCCCAAATCTTTGTTTTATTGCCTGCAAATTCATTTATTACGAAATTTTAAGAAGATACAAATATAAGCAAAATTATTTTATGACAAAATGTCAGAGAAAATTATTTTCCAGCATAAGTAATAACATCTGCTGCGTCAATTACTGGACCGCATAGAATTACAAGCCTTTCAATTACGTTCCTGAACTCACGTATATTTCCTGTCCAGTTTATTTTTTCTAATTCTTCTAATGCTTCTTGAGTGATTTTTTTGACAGCTAAGCCTTGTTCTTGGCATGAAATTTCTATAAAGTGTTCGGCTAAAAGAGGTATGTCGCCTTCTCTTTCGTTTAGTGAAGGAACGTGAATTAAAATTACGCTTAATCTATGATAAAGGTCTTCTCTAAAGTGTGATTTTTCAATTTCTTCTGCAAGATTTTTATTTGTAGCAGCAATTACTCTCACGTTCACGTCTATATCTTTGTCGGAGCCTACTCGTGTAATTTTATTTTCTTGTAAAACTCTTAAAACTTTTGCTTGAGCCGATAATGACATATCTCCAATTTCGTCAAGAAAAATTGTTCCACCATCGGCTTGTTCAAATTTTCCTTTTCTTTGTTTTATAGCCGAAGTAAACGCACCTTTTTCATGTCCAAATAGCTCACTTTCAATAAGTTCTGACGGAATTGCAGCACAGTTAACATCAACAAAAGGAGCTTGCGCTCTATTGCTTTTTTCGTGGAGCCATCTAGCAACTACTTCTTTACCAGTTCCGTTTTCGCCAGTAATTAAAACTCTAGCATCGGTTGGTGCAACGCGTTCAATCATGTCTTTAACTTTGTTAATAGCTTCAGATTCTCCAATCATTTGATATTTTACGTCAACTTTTTTCTTCAAAGTTTTAGTTTCCATTATCAAGTTTGATTTATCAAGAGCATTTCTTAATGTAATCATTATGCGGTTTAAATCCAATGGTTTGCTAATAAAATCAAAAGCCCCTTTTTTAATTGCTTCAACAGCAGTGTCGATAGTGCCATGACCAGAAATCATAACCACAGGAGTTTCGGGAATTGTTTCATGCAAAACTTCTAAAACTTCAATGCCGTCCATTTGAGGCATTTTAATATCACAAAAAATTAAATCGTAAGTATTGTCTTCTGTTAATTTTATCCCTTCAACACCATCTTCAGCTAAATCAACATTATGTTTTTCAAAACTTAAAATATCTTTTAAAGTGTTGCGGATAGCTCTTTCGTCATCAATTATTAAAATTTTCGCCATTTTTTTAGAATTTTGTGCAAATTTAACAAAATTATTTTTTTAAAACTACTATTAAAATCTTTAAATAGTTTAAAGCCTGCAATTCTAATCACATTAAATTAAAATTTATATTATGAAATTGTTGAAAAAGCATTGCTATATGAGATATTTTGCTTATTATTGTAGAATATTGAGTTTAAACTTTTGTGAACTTGGTTTTTTATCATAAATGCTTGCTAAAGGACAGGCAATAATAAGTTTTTAAAGGTTTAATTTAAAAAATTACTTACATGAAAAATCTAAAAATACTTTGTTTGTCTTTATTTATAACAATAGCAAACATTTGTTCGTCACAAGAATATGTCCCAATAGTTGAAACTGGAAATTATTTTAGTCTTGGTTCTTCAATATGTGGTGCAAATATAATTGTGAGCACTCATTACGAAATCATAGGAGAAGATACTGTTATTGGTGATCAAACTTATAAAAAACTGTATGAATCAGAAAGTGGAGTAGAATATCATCTTTTAATTAATAAACAACTTATAGGATTTGTAAGAGAAACAGATGACAGAAAAGTATATGCCAGAAATCTATATGGACATGAAGGCTTAATTTATGACTATTATGTCGAAAAAGGAGATACCTTAAATTTTAGAAATCCTTTTTTGATGGCTGATTGTTCATTATATGATTTGTATTGTGGGGGCATGTCAGAACCTTGCGATACTTTTATGATAGTAGATTCAATTTATTATGCTGAAATAAATGGTGAAAGCCGAAAACACTATCTTTTAAATGTATGTTATTTTGATTTTCCAGACCTTTATATTGAAGGTGTTGGTGGGTTGAATGGATTTCATGATTGTGGACGTGAACAAATTCCGATAACAGGAGGACCAAATTATTTGTTTTGCGCTTATAAAAATGATAATTTTTATTATCAAAATCCCCATTATAGTTTTTGTTTTTTTACCAATACAGAAGATTTTGATATTTCTGAAATACAAATTTTTCCAAATCCTGCAACAAGTATTTTAAATATTGTTTCAGAAGAAAATATTGAGTCTGTAGAAATTTTAAATATTTCAGGTCAAATTGTAAACTATAAAACTGTTTCTAATAATATTGCAAAAGTTGATATAAGTGCTTTGAGTTCAGGGGTTTATTTTGCGAAAATTTATTTGTCCGATAATATATTGGTGAATAAGTCTGTTGTTGAATAATAGTTTTAAAATTACATTGTATTATTTACAATTTAATGTATTTTTGACAGTCGAACTATTTAGAATTGATGCAAAAATTGCCAAACAATATATTCCCATTAAGCGACTTAGAATTAATTGAAAAATATAAAAAGTCGAAAAACAAAGAAATTGTTGGCGAGTTATTTAAAAGATATTCGGGTTTTTGCTTTTCTATTTGTTTAAAATATTTTAAAAACAAAGAATTAGCTCAAGAGGCAGTTTTAATAATTTTTGGAGAATTAATCGATAAATTATTAATGTACGAAGTTTCAAATTTTAAATCTTGGTTACATTCAGTTTGTCGAAATCATTGTTTGTTATATTTTAGAAATTTGAAGCAAGAAGAAAAATTATTTGCGAATTATTCAAGTGATTTAAAAATTTTTATGGAAAACGATGAAGATTTTCATCTAAGTAGTGAAAAAACAGAAATAGAAATTGAAAAACTTAAAAACTGCATCTCTTTACTTAAACAAGAACAAAAACTTTGTGTTGAGTTGTTTTATTTACAATCAAAATCATATGTTGAAATTGCTAAAATTACAGACTTTAGTTTAAAAGAGGTAAAAAGTTTTTTACAAAATGGAAAAAGAAATTTAAAAATTTGCATGGAAAAGAATGAAAGACAATAAACATGACATATTAAAAAATTCAGATTGTTTTTCGGAAGAAATTCTAATTAAATTTATTAATGATGAATTGAACGATGAGGAAATGACAGCAGTAGAAAATCATATCCTAAATTGTGAAATTTGTGCAGATTTTGTAGAAGGAATTTTAAGATTAGAAAACCCTGAAGATTATTTTAAAGTTAAACAAAAATTAAATCTTGAAATAAGTAAAATTACTTCTAATAGAATAATTCATAGAAAAAAACGAAACTTATCTTTTAATTCCTATTATAAATATGTTGCTATGATAGCAATTTTGTTTGTCGCTTCGGGAGTTTTCTTAATTATTAGCAAAATAAATTCACACAAAAATATAAAACAAGCTCAACTTGTTCAAGAAACCGCAAGTCCTGTAATGTATTCAGATTTTGAAAGTGAAGATAGCTTAGTTGCAGAACAAATTGCACAAGTTGTTAGCGAACCAGAAAGTAAAGATAAAATTCAGACAAAATCTAATTTAGTTCATAAAGAAAGATTAGTAGTTGTTGAAGACGAAGTTGCTGTTCCCTCGCTTAGTGATGATGTTATAATAGATGAAATTGCAATAAATACAGCTTGCGAAGAAGTTGCCCAAGAAAAATTTGCTACTTTGCCTTTAGAAGATTTAGATATAGCAGAAGCAACTAGTGATTTTACTAAAAATTATGCTGAAGAAGCTCCAAAAGCTAGTTCGGTTGAGAAAAAATCGGCAAAAAGAGTCGCTCCTAAAGAGAAAGGTAAATCAGATTATGAATTTGCAGACTGTGAAAAGGTGGAAAATATTGAAACAGAGCCGGTTTTTCAAGGAGATTTGGAAGAATTTATTAAGAACAATTTGGTATATCCTCAAATTTATATAAATGATTCAATTGAAACTATTGTAAGTGTTGAATTTACGATAGATAGTTTAGGAAATTGTATAATGCCAAGAGTATTAAATAGCGAAGATACCTATTTTATTAATGAAGCAATAAAATTAATAAATAAAATGCCAAAGTGGAAACCTGCAACACTTAATTCTCAAAAAGTAAATTTTATTTATACCTTAGACATTGAGTTTAGCTTAAAAAATTAATAATTTTTCTGTATTTTGGATTTTTAAAAGCCTGCTTCTTGAGAAAATCTCCTGACTTTGACAATTTTTTAACCACGTTTTTATAAGTAGTTGATTTATAGGCTAATATAAAATTTAAGACACCTTTTTGGGTGTCCCAGGTTAAAAAAAGCGTGTTTTTATGTCATATTTGTAAGCAAAAAACATCTCCATTTGTGTCATTAATATCCATATTATTTGAATGGGAAGCTATTTAATAGCATTGGAGATGTCAAAAACACATATGAAATTTTAATTTTATATCTGATTACACATAAATTCATAAAAAAATATGACTCATTTATTTTTTGTGATGCGCAAAACACTTAAAAAGTCGAAAAGGACACTCAAGTTGAGTAATATTTATGATAGTATAGATAGAAAATGAAGATTAATAATGATTGCCAAAAGTAACATAATGCTAATATAAGCTACATTCTACATCAAAATAAGAATTTTAATTGTTGCTATTTTTGAAATTTTTTTTCAATTTTTTTTGGGTGTCCCAGTGTCGAAGTCAGGAAAAAATTAATAATTTTTCTGTATTTTGGATTTTTAAAAGCCTGCTTCTTGAGAAAATCTAATATTGAGTAAAAAAGCAAATAATATTACAAGATTGGAAACAATTTTCTTCATAATAGGTTTAAATAAAATAAAAAAGTGAAGATAAACGTTTTTATTACTTACAATCAAATTTTAATATTAATTTTGTGAAAAACATAAAAATATGATAACAGTAGTTTTAGGGGCAAGCACAAATCCCAGAAGATATTCTTACAAAGCGGTGGAAGTGTTGGTAGAAGCAAAGCATAAAGTAATACCAGTGAGCGTAAAAAAAGGAAGTATTTTTAACCTCCCAATTCAGTCAGAATACCCTAAAGATGTTAAAATAGATACTATCGCTATGTATTTAGGCATTGAAAATCAAAAAAAATATTATGATTTAATATTAGAGAATCCACCTCGAAGAATAATTTTTAATCCAGGCACTTACAACCCTGAATTTCAACAACTATTAAAAGAAAAAGGTGTGAATGTAGTTAATGATTGTGTATTAATTATGATGAATAGGGGAATTTATTAATAATAAATTTTTAAATTTGTGTTTATATTAAAATATTTTATATTTTTGTCCACTAAAATAATTTTGACTAGTGAATTTAGTATCTGAAGAAAATAGCAGTTTTGATTTAAGAAACGTAGTAAGCTTAATTTTTAAGTATAAACTTGCATTATTAATTGTCGGCGTTTTTGCTTTGATAATGTCAGTTTTAGCATGTATAATAATACAGCCTAGATATAAATCTACAGTAATTTTGTTTCCTAGCTCTTCGGGAAGTATTTCTCAAGCTATTATTACAGAAAGCCAACAAAAGAAAGAAGTCCTAAGTTTTGGTGAAGAAGAAGATGTGGAACAATTAATGCAGGTTTTAATGTCTTCTGAAATAAGAAATAGAATTATTGAAAAATATGATTTATTTAAACATTATGATATCGATCCTAATTCTAAGTATGCAAACACTCGTTTATACAAAGCTTATAATTCTAATATAGATATTTCTAGAACACAATTTATGTCAATAAAAATTGAAGTTTCAGATATTAGTGCCGATACAGCTGCCCTAATTGCAAATGACATAGCTTCATTAGTTGACAGTTTAATTTATAAAATACAAAGTGAAAGAGCATATAAAGCTTTTGTTATCGTTGAAAGAGAATTTTTAGCACAAAAGCAAAAAATAAAAAATATCGAAGACTCTCTATCTGCTCTAAGTGAATTAGGTGTTATAGACGTGAAGTCACAGACAGAAATGTATAGCGAACAACATGCTATAGCAATTGCAAATGGAAACGAGAGAGCAAAACTTGAAATAGAAAAGAAATTAGACGTTTTAGCAAGTTATGGAAGCACACATTCTATTTTAAAAGAACAAATGCTTGAAGAAATTAAGCAACTTGCTGTTTTGGAAGCAAAATATAGGGAAGCAAAAATTGACTTAGAACAAGATTTACCAAATACATATATAGTTAGTCCAGCAGAAGTTGCAGATAAGAAACATTTTCCTATTTGCTGGTTGATTGTAAGTGTTTCTATTTTATCTGCACTTGCCTTCTCACTTATAATTATAATATTGTTTGATAAATATGTAAAAAAAAAGTAAAAATTAATTTTTCGTTTAATATTAACGAAATAATTAGTAAATTTGAATTGCCAAAATACGAAGTTATGGAAAACTACTTTAAGACAAAAAATATTTTTACATTGATTATAAAATGGAAATGGTATTTGTTATCATTTGTAATAATAGTCGCAATTTGTAGTGCAATATTCTCATCACCTTGGTTTATAAAACCTAAGTATAGTTCTAATGCTGTAGTTTATCCTGCAAATTTAATTCCTGTATCTGATGAGTCGGAAAGCGAACAAATGTTAGAAATTTTAAATAGTGAAGATATTAAATTCTCTATAATAGAAGCTTTTGATTTATACAAACATTACAAAGTTGAAAAAGGACAAGAAAAATCAAATTGGAAAATTTTAAAATACTACGATGCTAATATTAGCGTTAAAAAAACACCAAACGATGCTATTGTAATTTCTGCAAGCGATATAGACCCTCAAATAGCTTCAAATATAGTTGATTCTATTATTAAATTTTATGATATTCTTGTTTTAAATTTGAATACCTCAAAATCTAAAGAGATTGTTGCTATTTATGAAAAACAAATGTTATTAAAAGAAAAAGAAATTGATAGTCTAGGATTAATTTTAAAAACTTACAGAACAGATTATGACTTACTTGACATGAATGCTCAAGTGGAAAAATATACCGAAGCAATTACTAGTGGACGTAGTTTAGATGAGGCTAGGAAAGTTCTGGGAAATTGGAAAGAATATGGTTCAGAGTTCCATAAAACCGACTCTTTATTCTATTTCGCACTTTTAGATTATCGCATGAATAAAGGAGTGTATGAAAATGCTTTAAGAGATGCAAGTAAAATACAAACATATTCACATGTGATTTCAAAACCATTTCCAGCTGATAAAAAGTCATACCCTATACGATGGGTAATTATCTTATTATCAACATTAGGTGCGTTTTTTGCAGGTGTAATAATAATTTCATTTATTGAAGCTTCTAAAAAATCTAAATGAGATTTTCTCAAAATAAATATAAAATAATAGCATTTTATACTATTGCATTTTTTTTTGTAGTATTCAATTCTTGGATAATTATAAAAGAAGAAAATCTATTATTTAATTTATTCCCACTGGCTTTGATAGTCTTCTTAGCAATGTTTTTTGCATTAGACAAAGTCCTACTTTTTTCAGTTTTTTTAGTGCCTTTTTCTGTCCCTTTAAAGACATTTGTGCCAGGATTGGAATTTAATGTTGATTTGCCCACAGAACCAATATTTGTAGGGATTTTATTTATTTTTATTCTTAAACAATTACAAGATAGAAATTTTGATAAAAAACTATTAAAGCATCCAGTCTCTATAGCCTTGTATATCTATCTATTCTGGAGATTTGTTACAGTTTTTACAAGTACAATGCCTATAGTTTCTTTAAAAGCATTTATAGCTAGCTTATGGTTTATTGTCCCTTTTTATTTTCTAATCTCTCAACTTTTTAAAGATAAGAAAAAAATTTATAAATTTTTATGGCTTTACATAATACCTTTTATTATAATTATAGTTTATACTTTAATTAAACATTCGGCAAGCGGATTTACTCAAAATACAGCAAACTTTATTGTTAATCCATTTTATAATGACCATACATCGTATGGAGCAGTGTTGGCAATGTTTATTCCAGTTTTAATAGGCTTTGTAGTTTCTAAAGATCTAAAAAAATATATAAGAATCTGGAGCTTTATTATTTTGTTGCTTTTTATAATAGCAATAATTTTCTCATATACACGAGCAGCCTGGGTTAGTTTAATAGTAGGTTTGGGTGTATATATAATTTTAAAATTAAAAATTAAATTAAAATATATTATTACTGCTCTAGTAATTATTTTTGGCTTGTTTTTTACTTTCCAAGAGCAAATTTTTATGTCGCTTTCTGGAAATAGACAAGACTCATCAACCGATTTTTCAGAACATATACAATCTATAAGTAATATAACTACTGATGCTTCAAACTTAGAAAGAATAAATCGTTGGAACTGTGCTGTAAGAATGTTTAAAGAAAAACCTGTGTTTGGCTGGGGACCAGGAACTTATCAGTTCAATTACGCACCATTTCAATTCTCTTACGAAAAAACTATTGTAAGTACAAATGCAGGAGATTATGGTAATGCACATAGTGAATATTTAAGCGAACTATCCGAATCAGGACTATTAGGAATGCTAAGTTTTACAGCATTAATTATTATCATAATAATTTCAGGGGTTAGAAGTTATAAAAAAGCAAAATCTAAACTAATAAAAACACTTAGCATGTCTTTGCTAATAGGACTTATAACATATATAGCCCATGCTTTTTTAAATAACTTTTTAGACACTGATAAAGTTGCAGTTCCTTTCTGGGGATTCGTAGCTGCTCTTGTTGTGATAGAACTTTACATTAATTCAGAAGAAGAAAAGCAAAATATAGAAACTGAAAAACAATAATTTGTAATAACTTTATATCTTAATGGCTTAAATGTCAGGCATTTATTTGCATATTCCATTCTGTAAAAGTAAATGTTCATATTGTAACTTTTGCTCTATTGCTACATTAAAACATAAAACAGATTTTCTAAAAGCCTTAGAAAATGAATTACAGTATAGCTCGAAAAATATTGCCGAAATAGAGTTCTCTAGCATCTATTTTGGTGGCGGAACTCCCTCAATATTAAATTATAATGAGATTCAAAATATTTTTGAAGTTCTGTATAAACATTATAAATTTACTAAGAATTGCGAAATTAATTTTGAAGCAAATCCCGAAGATTTAAGTTCAGAATATTTAAAAAACCTGATAAATACGCCAATAAATCGCTTAAGCATTGGATTGCAGAGTATGGACGATGAAATTTTGAAGCTATTACGCCGAAGACATAATGCCGAAAGGTCAATAAATTCTGTTATAGAAGCTTATAATATTGGTTTTGAAAATATTAGCGTTGATGTAATTTATGGTATAAATGGATTAAGTTCTGAAAATTTTGAAAATCATTTGAAAATCATTTGTAAACTTCCAATTAATCATATTTCTGCTTATCATTTAGAAATAGAAAAAGGAACTTTGCTTTACAAGATGTTAAATGAAAACAAAATTTCTGTAATTGACGAAACTTTAAGTTTTAAACACTACAATACTTTAATAGATACATTGCAAAGTTTTGATTTTGAACAATATGAAATTTCTAATTTTGCAAAAAACAAAAAAGTTTCGCATCATAATTCTTCGTATTGGGATAGGTCGATTTATTATGGATTTGGACCTTCGG
>DAONZU010000001.1:0-61100 GCA_035406965.1 Bacteroidales bacterium | reverse complement strand
TTACTATGTTTGCACTGTGGTTAATAAATTGTCCGAATAATAGGGGGTCAAACCAAAGGCAATTAAGCTTATTAAAAATATTATTGTGAATTTTACTGTTCTTTGTTTTTTCTTTAGATTATATTCAGAAATAAGTCGCGAAATGATAGGGTAGAGCCTAATAAAAAATTGAGAGTCTTTTTTGATAAAAGCTGCTGGCTTTATATTGCTACTAGTTGCTTTAAGTTCAATGTTTTCTGAGTCAGCGAAAATTATTATTTCTATTTCTTTATCTATGCTTTTTATTGGTGGCAGTAGTTCTAAAGCAGTGCGAGTATTCATTCCTCTGCTTGTTATTATATTATCAATTAAAACGATTTTAAAATTTTTGTTTTTTTCTTCAGATTTTAGTTTGTTTATAAACATTTGCACAGAACTAAAAGTTAGTAAATTAAAACTTAGATTGGGTTTAAAATTTTCTCTAATATATTCTAAGTCGTCTGTGTCGTTATCAACGCAGTAAAAAGTTATATGTTTTGTGGATTTCATTTTTTTGTTGGGTTAAAAATTTTTAGAAGCACCTTTTCGTTTTATATGATTAATTTTTTGGTCTTTTTTATAATTTATAGCAATATCAGGGTCTATGTTTGTTTCTAATATCCATTTTCCACCTTTAAATACTAATGCATCATATGAAAAATCGGGTCCATAGAATTGATACATATTGTTGTATTTTGGTTCTGGTGGAACTAAATGGTCAAGCACTATCATATCTTGTTTTTTATTATATCTTAATAACATAGTTACTCTGTCTGCATATTCAAATATCAATCGTCCAGTTTGAGTTCTATTTATTTTGAACATTTTCTTCCCAAATATAGGTAAGTCTTTTCTATCAAAATACAAGGTTTCAACCACTTTTCTATTTATTAAAAAATCCGCAGCATCATAGCCTAAAAGTGTATAGTAAGTTTTTGAATTCCATTTTTTTGTAACAATCTCATAATAAATGACTCCATACCATTCTGTGTTAGATTGATATAATCTAGGGTCAGTATCATTTTCAGAATTATAATTTTTATCATTTAAGAAAAATAAATTGATTTTTCCTGAAGGTTTGTATTGTAAGAATCCGAAGTATTTAGAACTACCATTTTGAAAAGCTAAATTCCATGTGTAAATTTTTAATAATTTATCATCAGACATTAAAACCGAAAGTTTTTTAATTTTACTATAATCTGCTGAAAAAGATTCTGATTTAGCTAGAAAAGATTCTAGATATTCAATCAAATGTTGATTAATTTCTATTTTTTTAGTATCTGTTTTTTCGTTTTCTATTTGTATAAACAGCTCAGCAATATAGTCAATATCTTCTCCTGTATTAGTTATTTCTTTGGCGTTCAGATTATTAATCTGGCAAAAAAAACTAATAATTAATAATATTTTAAAAACGACTTTCATCAATATTAATAACGCAAATATGCAATTTTATTTTCTAAAAAGGAATTAAATTTTGTTTAAGCTTTCAATAATTAGTTTTGATGTTAGTAATATTTCTTCTTTTGTTATGTTTAATGGTGGTGCAATTCTAAAAGCAGAATCGTGAAAAATAAACCAATCTGTAACAAATCCGTCTTTCAAACCTTGTTTTACTAATTTTAAAACCATATCAAAATTTTCAATTTCAACTGCTAATAGCAAGCCTTTGCCTCTAATATCTTTAATTTTTGGATGCTTTAAATTTTCTCTAAAAAGTTTTTCTTTATCTTCAACTTCTTCTATTATGTGTGATTGTGTTAAATGTTGCAAAAAGGCTAAAGCTGCTGCTGCCGACACAGGATGTCCGCCAAAAGTAGTTATATGTCCCAAAATTGGATTTGTTGTAAAACTGTGCATAATTTTTTTTGGAGCAGCGAAAGCACCTATAGGCATTCCCCCTCCTAAAGCTTTTGCAAAACAAATAATGTCTGGTGTAATTTCAAAATGTTGAAATCCAAACATTTTTCCAGTTCTGCCAAATCCTGTTTGAACTTCGTCAATAATTAAAAGAGTTCCGTTTTGTCTGCATTTAGTTTCTAATTCTTTAAACCATTTTTTGTCTGGAATAATTATGCCAGCTTCGGCTTGTATGGGTTCAATAACAACGCAGGCAGTGTCTTGGTCAATAATGTTTAAGTCTTCGTAATTATCAATTCGTAAAATATAAACTTCTGGTAATAGTGGGCGAAAAGATTTTTTAAAATCTTCGTTTCCACATAAACTTAATGCTGCGTGAGAGCTACCATGATAAGCATTAACAAAAGAACACATTTTAGTTCTTCCTGTATATCTTTTTGCTAGCTTTACCGCTCCTTCAATTGCTTCGCTACCACTGTTTACTAAATAAACTGAATTTATTTCTTGAGGTAAAAGTTTAACCAAATATTCGGCTAATTTAACTTGAGGCGACTGAATAAACTCTCCATATACCATTAAATGTAAATGCTTTTGCACTTGCTCTTCTATAGCTTTTTTTATGGGTGGGAAGTTATGTCCTAAACAACTAACAGATACTCCAGAAATTAAATCTATATACTTTTTTTTGTCGGGACCAATTAAATATATCCCATTCGCACTCTCTATTTCTAACAAATATGGGGATTGGGAAGTTTGTCCGAGATAATTGAGAAATAACTCTCTGTTACTAATCATTTTTTATTTCTTTGATTTTGTTTTTTATATCTTCTAATGTCGTTGAATCAATATCTATATCTTCTAAAAAGAAGTCATTGAAAAATTCTACTTTGTAGTGTGAAATAAAAGTAACTTCTTTTAAATTAATTGTATGTTCATCATCTAATTTATAAAACATCTTGTTTTGCAAGAATTTTTCAATTTTAAATTTGTTGCAAGTTATTATATAATAACATTTTTTAGTCGTTATACTTATGCAATCATTGATTTCTTGAATGAATACTATGTCTGAAAATTTTACTCTTACATATTTATCAGCAATTTTTATAAATATTCTATCAGTTTTGTCCAACTTAATTTTATCGTGTTCTCTTTCAAGAATTTTATAAATAGATTTTAAAAAGCGAGGATATTCTATTGGTTTTACAAGATAGTCGGCGACTTCGTATTCATAAGTGTTTAAAGCATATTTCCCATTTCCTGATATTATGATAACTGATGAGTTGTAATTTGCTTGTCCTAAAAATTCAAGCCCACTCATAAGAGGCATTTCAATATCTAGAAATATTAAATCTATTTGATTTTTATCAATAAACTCAGGAACTTCTTTGGGATTAAAAAAACAAGCTTTAAGTTCTAGTAAATCAGATTTCTGAATAAAACTTGTTAATTGTTTTTGTGTTACTATATCATCATCTAAAATTATACAATTCATAAAACTGTGCAATTTAAAAACAAGATTTATGTAAATTTATACGTAAAAAACCTATGTATGTTATGAAAAACAAGTTAAATAAAAAAATATTCTACTAAGACTGTATTGTTTTCGACATTTAGTAACTTGTTTGCAACATTTGTGATAGTTTTTTTATCTCCTGTGCTATATATTTTTATGCTTTGTTGTTTAAATTCTTTTCTATAATTAGAATTTATCATTAATAAATCTTTGGTTCTTCGTGCAACAGCTTCGGCTGAGTCTATTATTTGTATTTTATCGTTTGTTAATTTTTTAATTATAGGTGCGAAAAGAGGGTAGTGGGTACAACCTAAAACTATATAATCGGCGTTGTGTTCTATAAATGGATTAATGTATTTTTTTAAGATATTCTCAATTTCTTCACCTTCAAAAATTCCATTTTCCGCTGCTTCAACCAATCCTTTGGCTACTTGTAAATGAATATTTACATAGTTTTTGTATTTGTTACTAGTTTCAATAAAAAGTTGTCCTCTAAAAGTGCCTTCAGTTGCTAAAACTCCAATATTACCAGTTTTTGTATTTAAGCAAGCAGGTTTTACAGCAGGTTCTAAACCTACAATTGGGATTTGATATTTTTTTCTCATGTCAGCAACAACAGCTGCTGTGGCTGTGTTACATGCTATTACAATTAGTTTACACTTTTTATCTAATAAGAATTTTATTATTTCATCAACTAAAATAAAAATTTCGTCAACTGTTTTAGTGCCGTAAGGTGCATTTTTGCTATCTGCATAATAAATAAAATCTTCGTTGGGCAAACTTGTACTAAGTGCTTTTAGAACTGTAAGTCCTCCTATACCGCTATCTAATACTCCTATAGGTAAATTCATTATAAAAAAAATCCCGATTTTATTCGGGATTAAAATTACAATTTTTTTTATTTTATTCCAAGTTTTGCTTTTACATCGTTAGTGATGTCAACACTTTCTTCTGAAAAATATAAAAGTGTAGAAATTTCAAAAACATAGAGTAGCGATTTTTCAGCACCTACAGTTTTGATAGCTTCTTGAATTCTAGTGTATATAGGTTCTAAAAGTTCTGCTTCTTTATTTTGCAAATCTTCTTGTGCTCTTACCTGAAACGCTTGTATTCTTTGTTGAAGATTAACTATCTCTTCTTCTTTCATTTGAGCTATCGATGGTGAGTAGGTTTCTTTATTTGCCATGTAGTCGGTATATTTTGTTTCTAGTTCTTTAGATAAATCTTGTAATTGAGTTTCTAAAGTCATGGCATATTCTTCTACAGTTTTTGTAGCAGTTTCTCTTTCTGGCATGCTCGCAAAAATACTATTTGTATCAACGTGTCCGCATTTTGTTTTTTGAGCAAAACTTGACAATGTAGCACCTAATACTACAAATAAAATGATAATCTTTTTCATATCTTTATTTTAAAATTTTGGCAAATATAAATAATTAATTCTTATAACCTAACTTTTTTAATACATCATCACTTTTGTCAAATTTAGGATCTGTGTATAACATATTTAAACTGTTAGCTGTATCAAAAATAATTGAATAAGAACCTTCTTGAGCAATTTCTTTGATTGCATTAAAAATATCATCTTGAATAGGCTTGATTAGTTCTTCACGTTTTTTAAACAATAAACCATCTTTTCCGAAGTATTTTTGTTGTTTGTCTCTCATTTCTTTTTCTCTTTTCATAATTTCTTCTTCTCGTTTTATTCTAAGTTCTTCTGTCAACAAAATTCTTTCGGATTGATAATCTTTATACATTTTATCAATACTTTCTTTCATTTGGTCAATTTCATTTTTCCAATCTTCAGAAATTTCATCAAGTTGTGTTTTTGCAGATTCGTAAGTTGGGATATTGTTTAAAATATATTCAGTATCCACATAAGCAGTTTTTTGGGAAAATGCAAGTCCCGCACATGTTAAAGCGATAATAAAAACAAATATTTTTTTCATAATTTTTAAATTTTTTTATGTTACTAATATATATAAATGCAAAATGCGTTCCAAATTAAATTTAAAATTGTTGTCCTATTACAAAATGAAATTGTGACCCATTTGCACCTGTTGAACCTGACAATTCGTCAAATCCATATCCCCAGTCAACTCCTAACATTCCAATCATAGGCATAAAGAATCTAACTCCAACGCCTGCAGCACGTTTAAGGTCAAATGGGTCAAAGTTTTCAGAAGCAAACCATGCATTTCCTGCTTCAACAAATCCTATCATGTATAATGTTGCAGTTGGTGCTAATGACAATGGATATCTAAGTTCTAATGTAAATTTGTCATATATGTTACCACCATTATTTGGTGTTAATGAATTATTTGCATAACCTCTTAAACCAATTGTTTCTAAGCCGTATAAATTGTATCCGTAAAGTCCATCACCTCCAACTTGGAAGGCTTCAAATGGCGAAGGTCCAACTTCTTTGTTGTACATGGCTAACATTCCAAATTCAAATTTAGACATTAAAACTAAAGCACGGCTACTACCGTCTCTGCTTCCAGCAAGAGTTGTAAACCATTGACCACTAAACTTATACTTATGATATTCTATCCATTTGTATCTTTCTTGTGGAGTTATATTTGCAGAGTAGTCTTTACCATTAAATAAAGAATATGGTGGTGTTAATTCTACAGAAAGAGAAAAGTTTGATCCAGTTGTTGGGAATATTGGATTTGGCCCTGATGAACTACGTCCAAGAACAGTTTTAAAGCTAATATTATTTGAGCGACCTGTTCTGTAAAGTGCAAAACCAGGATTTGGATAATCTTTTAAATTATAATGTTTAAAAGAAAGTTCGTTGTATAAAGTAAAATAGTCGTCAGGTACTCTTAGTCTTTGTCCTAAACCAAAACCAACTCCTGTAACTTTAAAGTAATAAGTGGTTGTATCTTGGAAACTAGGATTAGACATTACAGAATGATAAGCAGAAGTTGTGAATGAATTAGGCTTTTTACCGCCAAACCAAGGCTCTATAAATGAAAATGAATAATTTTGATACCAAAGTCCTGATGCTTGTACTCTAAGTGCAAGTCTTTGTCCGTCTCCGCTTGGTAGAGGATGATATGCTTTTGCGTTAAATATGTTTCGTAGCGAAAAATTGTTGAAAGTTAATCCTAAAGTACCAACAATAATTCCACCACCATATCCACCCGAAAGTTCTATTTGGTCTGTTGATTTTTCTTCAACAAGGTATTCTAAATCAACTGTTCCATTTACTGGGTCTGGTTGAAAATCTACATTTAATTTTTCTGGGTCGAAATAGCCAAGTTGTGCTAATTCTCTAATTGTACGTTGAACTTCAGAACGTTTATATAGGGATCCTGGTCGAGTTCTGATTTCTCTCACAATGACATGGTCGTTAGTTCTCGTGTTGCCTGAAATATCTACTCTATTTATTCTAGCTTGTTTGCCTTCGTATATTCGCATTTCAATATCAATAGAATCGTTTTCTACCAAAATTTCAACAGGATTTATATTTGAAAAAAGGTAACTATTATCTTGGTAAATTGACATAACTCCAGCAGGATCGTACAATAATCTTTCGTTAAGAAGTTTGTGGTTGTAAACATCACCTTTTTTTATGCCAAGCACTCTATCTAAAAGTTCGGAATTATATTTAGTATTACCAACCCAAGTAATATTTCTAAAATAATATTTTTTACCTTCTTCAATTTGTATATTTACGCTTATAGTTCCATCTGGATTGTTGATTATAGAGTCGGATATTATCCTTGCATCTCTATAACCTAACTCGTTGTATTTATTGATTATGTTTTTCTTGTCATCTTCAAATTGTTGAGGCAACATTTTAGAAGATTTAAAAATATTATACCATGTTTTTTGTTTAGTGTCTTTCATAGCTCTGCGAAGCTTCCAGTCGCTACGTTTCTCCTGAGATAAATAAAAATCGTAAAACTTTTTTTCTTCTCCGATATTTTCATTTCCGATAAAATTAATGTTTTCGATTTTAACTCTATTAGCTTTGTCTATTTCAAAAATTAGAACTTTTGAGTTAACTAAACTTGTGTCAATTTCTTGTTTGGTGTTTACAGAAACATTTCTAAAACCTTTGTCAATAAAATAATCTTTTATTTTTTTCTCAGAATATAAAATTGTATTTTCGGTTATTTGAGTTCCTTTCACAAGCTTTATTAAATCTCTAATATCGTCAGCTTCTCCCTTTTTAACACCTGTAAAAGAGAATTTTGATAATCTTGGTCTTTCTTCTAAATAAATATCTAAAAATACAACATCGTTAATTTGTCTTGTCATGCTGATTTTTACATCGGAAAACAATCCTTGTTCCCATAGAATTTTAATCGCTTTAGTTATATCATCTCCTGGTATTGTTATTTTATTTCCAATTTCAAGACCTGTAAGATATAATAAAACATTGTGGTCTAAGTATTGAATTCCTGAAATAGTAACTCCACCAATTTCATATTCTTTAGGATTAGAATAATCAATAACAGTCTGGTTTGAACTGTGTTGAGCGTTTAAATAAAGACTAATACAAGAAAATATAATTATTTGTAAAATTTTTTTCATCATTTTAAGTTAATTGTTCACTAATTTTTCCAAAACGTCTTTCTCTATTCTGATAACTTAATATAGCCTTGTAAAATTCTTCTTTTGAGAAGTCGGGCCAAAATGTTTGGGTAAAGTATAATTCTGAATAAGCCAATTGATAAAGTAAAAAGTTGCTAATTCTTTCTTCACCGCTAGTTCTTATTAAAAGTTCGGGGTCGGGAATATTATAAGTTGACAAGTATGAGTTAAAAACATTTTCATTTATCTTTTCTGGTTCTATTATGTTCTCTTTACAATCTTGAGCTAATTTTTTGCATGCATTTACTATGTCCCATCTTCCACTATAATTGAGAGCAATTATAAAATTTAATAAGTCATTATTTTTTGTTTCCTCTATTGCTAGTTTAAGTTTTTTTTGAACTAATGTGTCTAGTCTTGACATATCGCCAATTACAGTTACTTTTACTTTTTTCTTTTTTATTTCGTCAAGTTCTTTGTCAATTGTTCCAACCAAAAGATTCATTAGTCCCAGTACTTCGGTTTTTGGTCTATTCCAGTTTTCTGTAGAAAAAGCATAAACGGTTAAAAATTTTATTCCAAGTTCGCCACATACTTCTAAGCTAGTTTTTACAGAATTTGCTCCTGCTTGATGACCACTTAGTCTATCTTTGCCTCTAGCTTTTGCCCATCTACCGTTGCCGTCCATTATTATTGCTACGTGTTTTGGGATATTATTTTTATTTATTTTGTTTATTAAAGACATTTATTTTATTTTATTCGTAATAAGCTGGACAACCTAGTCCACCTAATTTAAAAGTATAAGATATTGTTAGGTTGGCAAATGAATACCAATCTTTATTGTACAGAAAGCCAGTTTGTTTGTTCATGTTTGATTCTGTTATATCTGTTCCATATGCGGGGTCGTAAATTTTTAAATCTTCTCCTATTAAATTGTCTAAACCATCTGAAAAAGTTCGTTTGAATGTCCACTCTATACCAATAACTAATCTGGGTCTTATATTTTTTTTGATTCCCATTCCTATTGGTACAGCCATATTTAATCCTTGTTCAGACGATGCTAAATATGCTGCTAATCCAGTATGAATATATGGAGTGAAACTTTTTCTTTTTATATCTCCAATTTCGTATGGTAAAAAAGTAACTTCAACCATAGAAGCAATTTCGATTAAGTTGGTTTCGAAGCTATGGTCTCTTTCTTGTTGAAAAGGACTTTTAAAATCTTTGTCTGCAGCCGAAAGTTTTGTTGCAATGCCACTTAATCTGACTCCAACACGTTGATTTATGTGGTATTTCATAAAAAAACCAAGATTTAAATTTGTAGAATAAAAATGTTTATACATATTTATGTCGCCCATATAGTACGAACCTCCTGCAGTGGGTCCAATTTCAAATCCTCTTTGTGCTATACTTTTTGAAGGTAAAAAAAACAATATTGTAATAAAAAACAATAATGCAGTTTGTTTCTGCATTATTGTTTTTTTTATAATACTTATAATTATTAATAATATGTTTTTTCTGCCCCACATTTTACTATCAACGAAAATTAAAAACAAATATTTTGTTTGATATTAAAATTTAGGCATTCCTGGTGATCCTGGTCTAAGTTTGTAAGTAAGTTTTACTGATAAATACATTATGGCATCATTGTAGTTTGTTTGTCCGCGTTGTTGTCCTGGTCCAGTTCCTTGCCAACTAGGATTTGCTGTTCCACTACTAAAATACGCAGCCATTGGGTCGGTAAAAATCTCAGGGTCAACATAAGTGCTACTTACATCATCTATGTAATCAGAAAAATAATATTTTACACAATATTCTGCACCTATACCAAGGTTTCTATCCAACATGTAGTTTACACCTATTCCTAGAGGGATTCCTAAAGCAATTCGGCAGTATTTGTCGCGTGTAGGAATAATTCCTTGTCCTTCTGTACCAAGAGGTTGTAGGGCATACCATTTACCATCAGTGTATTGTCCTTTTGGATTAAAGTATATTCCTGAAATTCCGGTAAATATGTATAAGTTTGGTGTATTACTTGCTCCTTTAATTCTTTTTAAATCATACCTATGTCCATATTTTTCTTTCATTATAGAAAACTGGATATTTGCAGATAAATCAATAAATGGCGATCTAAAACTTATGTTTCTATTGTATCTGTTTTCTTCGCCAGCCAATTCGTCACTACCATACAATCTCCCGTAAATAAGATTTGTTGAAACTGCCCAAGATTCGGCTAGTTTGTAGCTATAGCCAACTTGGAATTGCCATCTTGAGGCATAAAAATCAAAGTCTTTAACAAAATGTGAACCTACAGCATCAGAGCCACCTAATTCACCTAAAAAGTTATTAGTTCCCCCGCCAACAGATACTTCGTGGCGTATTTTTCTCCAGTGAACATTGTATTGCGCCGATACAAAACTTCCCGAAAACGAAACTATTAACAAAAAAACAAATAATTTTCTCATCTTTTATTATTTTAAAAATCATATAACTTCTTGATTTTCAAGCAGTTAATTTCTTATGTCCGTCCCCCACATTAATTTCTCTCTCAAGGTGCTAAAATAAGTATTTTTAAATAAATTAACAAAATTAATATGAAAATTTGCACGTTTTATTAAAATTTTTTTAAAATTGTCAATTCCATATGCTCTATGATCTAGTGATGCTAATACTTTGCCTTCTTCTGTGTCAATCGAAATTTCTATCTCAGAATTGGCAGAAATTACCAAAGGTCTAACAGTTAGATTATGATTTGCTATTGGAGTTATCACAAAAACATTTGAAGTAGGAGCGACAATTGGTCCTCCACAGCTCATTGAATATGCAGTAGAACCTGTTGGCGTAGAAATAATTAGTCCATCAGACCAGTAGGTGTTTATAAAATTTCCATCAGCATATACTTTAGTTTTTATCATGCTTAGTCTTGATTTTTTTTGAATTACAAAATCGTTTAAACAAAAATTTTTGTCGCCATAAAATTCCTTATCAGCATCTATTTGTATAAGTATTCGTTTTTCGAGGCTGTATTCTTTTTCAAAAATTTGATTTAGTGCTGTTAACAAATTGTTGGAACTAACATAAGAAAGAAATCCTAATTTTCCAGTATTAATTCCTAACATAGGAATTCCTAAATCTCCAACTAAACTAGCTGCTTCTAAAAATGTCCCGTCTCCTCCTAAACTAAAAACAAAATCAAATTTCACATTTTTAGGTAAAGAATTTTGGTAAATACCTTTTGCTAGCGGTTTATAAAGAACTTTTTGAGAAATGAAATCAAAAAATTTATTGTTTATGTAAATATTTACTTCACGTTTTTTTAATTCTTCAAACAACTGAATAGCCATGCCATTAAAGCTGTTCCCAAAGTTTCGACCAAATATAGCTATGTTCATTTAATATAATTTTATAAGAGGTGTTTTATAGTTTACAAATATACCTATTTTTGATGTATTTGGCACATATGTTAAATTAATTTGCAATAATCTGTCATAGTAAGTTTCAAAAGAAGCTCCAATGCCAAAAGTATAATTAAGATTTTTATTGAAATCATTATTAAAATTAAAAGTTTCGTTGTATCCATCAGTGTAAATTAAATCGCCAAATACTTCTAAATAAACTTTGGTGTATGCTTTTTTAAATTCGTTTGGTAAAAATTTTGGCAAATTATGTATTTTAGTTTTACTTAATAAAAACGATATGGTATTTTGAGCCTTAACAGTATTATTGCCCATAAAATAAAAATATTCATATCCTCTAATCCAAAAATCTTTGCCAAATTCTAACTGGGTTTGAAAAAATGAATTTTTCTTTTTTTCTTCTTTGTAAAACTTATACGAGCTAATATTGTGTATTGCAAATCGTGAATTTTTTATTGTTTTGTGAAGTTGAAACTCAAGATTATTTCCAATAAACGAAGCAAATTGTTTGTTCAAATTATGCCAATATCCACAATTTATATTTATTAAAAACCCATCTGTTGGATACACTTTGTTATTACGATTATCAAAATTATAATAAATTATTGGGTTAAAATAATTTGAAATAAAATTTAGATTTGGTGTTTCTTGATTATTGTCTTTTAACCAATAGTGTTTGTAAGTCATTCCAAAGCCTAGTAGGTTGTTTAAATTTATTCTGTAAGAATATATTAAATGTGAATTAAAATTTAAAAAATTGCTTAAACTGTAAACTGCTTTATTATCCAGAATATTTGAAACAAATTTTTTTTGAATAAAAGTTTCTGTATTTATTTTTAAACCGTGGTTTTTTGTTTTTTCAAAATTTTGTAAAAATAGTGTTAAGGAATAATGTTGCCTGTAGCCTCCACGAACTTTTATTTTAAAGTAATTATTTATCCCTTTTATGTTGTGTAATTCAACAACTCCTCCATAATTTATTTGGCTAAAGTCTTTATCGATAATAAAACTTGATAAGTTTCTGCTTCCGTGTTCAAAAATTGGATAAATCCACCAATACCATCTTTCTTCAACATTGACATTGATAAATGCTTGATTTTCAGAAGTTTTGTAGTTAAAATCGACATAATTAAATAGGCTGGTTCTTAAAAGATTTTGTTTAGATTCTGTTATCGCTTTTTCGAGTGTTAAATAATCAATGCTATCTTTTTCGTTAAAGCATAATTCTTTTAGAATAATTTCTTTTTTAGTTTTATTATTTCCATTAATAGAAATTTCTGAAATTATATAATTTTGATTTTTTGCGTTTTTTGATAAAACTAAAGCAAATAACAGAAATATTATGAAATAATTTCTCAAATGTCTAAGTAGTTTAAAAAGGAATCTAATCTATCTTGGTAAAAAACTTTGAGCATATCTTCGCTTAAAAACGAAGCTTTTATTTTGTAATCATATCTTTCAAAAGTTTGAATTATTGAAGCCATATCTGTAACATCAAGTTTTATTGTTATGCTTATTGCAGTGCTTGCTTCTATAGTGTTTACAAATAATGAAAGAATTTTTGCATTGTTTGATTCTACAATTTGAGCAATTTCAGATAAACAATAATCGTGAATAGTCATTTCTAAAATGATAATAGCACCAGCCTTTTCTACGCTAATCATTTTAGAAAATTCAGTAACAAAATTGTGCAAAGTAATACTTCCTAAATATTTTTTATTTGCATCTAAAACAGGTACAATAGTAAGTTTTAGTTTTGCAAATAAGTCAACAATTTCGTAAATATGTTGATTTTCAAACACATATGGTCTAATAAGTGATGGGTTGTGCGTTCCTATAGGTGCATTTAAGTCGTTGTGGTCGTATATGTCAGAGTCGGAAATTAATCCTAAAAATTCTTCGTTATTTACTATTGGTAAATGCGATATTCTATGTGTTTCCATCAAGGCTATTGCTTCACTGCCTGTGTTTGATGTTTTTAGAATCGGTATTGTGTCAGAATATAAATTTTTAGCAATCATAAATATGTTTTTCGATATTTGATTATGCAAACTTAATTAATATATTTGTATCAGAAAAATACAATAATAAAAACTTTAAAATTTTAATATATGACAAATTTAAGTGTAAATATTAATAAAATTGCAACTATAAGAAATGCTCGTGGTGGTAATATTCCTGATGTAAAACTTGCTGCTATAAAATGCGAAATGTTTGGTGCACATGGAATAACTGTTCATCCTCGTCCTGATGAGCGTCATATTAAGTATCAAGATGTTTATGATATTCGTCCTATTATTAAAACAGAATTTAATATTGAAGGTTATCCTTCTAAAGATTTTATTGATTTAGTAAAAAAAGTAAAACCACATCAAGTAACATTGGTTCCAGACCCACCAGATGTTTTAACATCGAATGCTGGTTGGGATACTGTTAAGCATAAAGATTTTTTAAAAGAAATTATTTCAGAACTTAAGGTTGCAAAAATTAGGACTTCGATTTTTGTAGATACAGAATTTAAAAATATTGAAGGGGCTGTATTAACAGGAACAGATAGGGTAGAGCTATATACAGAACCTTATGCAGCTGGTTTTGAAAAAAACAAAGAAAAAGCAGTTGCACCTTTCGTTAAAGCTGGTGAGTTAGCGTTAAAACTAGGTTTAGGACTAAATGCTGGACATGATTTAAGTTTGCAAAATCTGAAATTTTTTGTTCAAAATGTAAAAGGAATTTCTGAAGTTTCTATTGGTCATGCTCTTATTTCAGATGCTCTTTATTTCGGTTTGGATAATACTATAAAACTATATTTAAGAGAATTGGCTTAAGTTTTACAACCTAAGCCAATTCTTTAGTAATTTAAAAATAAACTCTATTTATTATAAAAGTGAAAATGCAGCAGTAAGTCCAGCCATTACTATAGCAACCATACTCATAAGTTTTATTAATATATTTAAGCTTGGTCCAGATGTGTCTTTAAATGGGTCACCAACAGTATCCCCAGTAATTGCAGCTTTATGAGCTTCGGATCCTTTACCACCACAACAGCCTTCTTCGACATGTTTTTTTGCATTGTCCCAAGAACCTCCAGAATTTGCCATAAATATTGCTAAAACAAAACCTGTAGAAATACCACCAAGCAACAATCCCATTACTCCAGGAACGCCGAATAAAAGTCCCATAATTATAGGTATTGCAATAGCTAAAGTGGAAGGTAAAATCATTTCTCTTTGTGCACTTTTTGTTGATATTTCCACACAGCGAGCATAATCAGGTTCAGCTTCTCCTGTTAAAATTCCTTTTATTTCTCTGAATTGTCTTCTTACTTCATTAACCATGCCTTCGGCAGCACGCCCAACAGCATTCATTGTTAAACCTGAAAATAAGAAAGCCGTCATTGCTCCAATAAATATTCCAACAATAACAAGAGGATTCATTAAATTTACTTTGAAAAACGACATGATATCTGGAATAGTTGCAGAATGGATGTCAACACCAGTAGTACTCAAAAATTCGCTAGCTTTTTCGGGCAATCTTCCCATAGCAATTTTTATTTCTTCGATATATGAAGCTAAAAGAGCTAAAGCAGTTAAAGCAGCCGAGCCTATAGCAAAGCCTTTGCCTGTTGCGGCAGTGGTGTTGCCTAGTTGGTCTAAAGCATCTGTTCTTTGTCTAACTTCTGGTTCAAGTCCACTCATTTGAGCATTCCCGCCCGCATTGTCAGCAATAGGTCCGTAAGCGTCTGTTGCTAGGGTAATGCCTAAAGTTGAAAGCATTCCAACCGCTGCTATTGCAATGCCATAAAGTCCCATTCCAATATTGCTAAAGTCGAATTTTGAAGCAAATAAATAAGATAAAATTATTGAAGTGGCTACAATTAAAACAGGAATTGCAGTTGAAATCATACCAATCCCAACACCTTGAATAATAACTGTTGCATGTCCTGTTTTTGCAGACTCTGAAATTTTTTGAGTAGGTTTAAAGCCCGATGAGGTAAAATATTCTGTGGATTTTCCAATTCCTATTCCACCTACTAAGCCAACTAACATTGCAATCCAAATGCCTTGGTAGTTTGGTATTCCTAAGTAATATAATACTCCTAACGAGAAAAAAGCGATTAAAATTGAGCTTATGTTTACTCCTCTACCTAATGCAGCTAGAAGTTGTTTTTGGTTTGCACCTTCTTTGGTTTTTACTAAGAAAATCCCTAGAATTGACAAAATAATTCCTACAGCAGCAATTAGCATTGGTGCAATTACTGCATTAAATTGAACGTCAAGTCCGCTAGATTTGAATGCTACAGCACCTAGAGCTGCAGTAGAAAGTATTGCACCACAATATGATTCGTATAAGTCGGCACCCATTCCAGCAACGTCTCCAACATTATCTCCAACATTATCAGCTATTGTTGCTGGGTTGCGTGGGTCATCTTCTGGAATGTCGGCTTCTAATTTACCTACTAAGTCAGCTCCAACATCAGCTGCTTTTGTATAAATACCTCCACCAACACGCGCAAATAATGCTTGTGTTGAAGCTCCCATACCAAAAGTTAGAGTTGTGGTAGTAATTATAATTAATTTCATTGATGGGTCGGCTGCAATTAAAGGATTGGTAGTAGAGTCTAATGCTCCAATTACATATTGTAAAACGTAAAACCAAAGCGAAATGTCTAATAAACCTAAGCCAACAACTACTAAACCCATAACTGCTCCAGATCTAAAAGCAAGTTTTAAGCTCGCATTTAGTGAGTGTCGTGCAGCATTTGCAGCTCGCGACGAAGCATGAGTAGCAGTTTTCATACCCAAAAATCCAGCTAAACCTGAGAAAAATCCGCCTGTAATAAAGGCAAAAGGAACCCAAGGGTTTTGGATTTTTAGTACGTAAGCCATAATTGCAAATAAAAGTGTTAAAGCAATAAAAACAATTGCAACTACTTTGTATTGTTGCCTTAAGTAAGCCATAGCACCTTTTTTGACATACAAAGCAACTTTTTTCATCATGTGTGTTCCTTCTTTTTCTTTCATCATACTCCTAAAAAAGTACCAGGCAAAACCTAGAGCCAAAATAGAAGCAAAAGGAACTAACCAAAACATATTTTCTGTAACCATATTTTATTTAATTATTATTATTATCCATTAAAAAAGCGCTGCAAAATTCCTATTTTTTTTTGAAATACAAAACTAATTTGTCATATTATTTTTGAAATTTATAAAATATTGTTTAATCAGTATGGGGTTTTTAACAAAAAACATTTATTTTTGTTTAATTATATAATAGCTTCATGTGAAAAAAGTAAAGTATATATTAATTTTGTTATTTATTTTAATAATAAGTTTTGAATTTTTACCAGCTCAAACCTATAAACCAGCTCCTGATTTTTCTTTGTTAGACACTAAAGGCGAGGAAGTTAACCTTTATGATAGCATTGCAGCAGGAAAAGTGGTTTTACTACATTTTTTCTCTCTAAATTGTGGCTCTTGTATTGAAGTAGCTCCAATTGTGGACTCTATTCATAGGCAATATGGTTCGGGAACCCAAGATTTAATTGTCTGGGGAATTGTACACTATTATTATAATAGCGAAGAAATAGAAGCTTTTATGGAATTGCATAATATAACTTTTAGATGTTTCCCTACAGGACATGCAACAGATGTGTTTGGATTATATGAAATAAATTATACTCCACAAATAATGATGGTTTGTGATTATATTGTTTCAGAATCAATATCTTATTTTAATATAGTTGAAACATTAAATTATTGCTTACCTTCTTCAAAACTTGAAGAAAAAAATAATGATTTTACATTTAATATTGTGGGTAATTTTTTGAATTTTGAATCTGATAAAAAAGTTTGTGAAATTCAAATTTACGATTATATGGGACGTTTACTCTTAAATAAAAAATATCCAAAAAACCTTGTCAGAATTCCTTCACTAATTTCAAAATCTTTGTATATCGTAAATTTTGTTTTTGATGACAACTCAAAATTTACTTCTAAAATTATATCTCAATGAAAAAAATAATAATTCCAGCAATTTTGTATTCTTTGGTATTAGCATTTTTTGCTTGTGCAACAATTTATAATTATGATTTGAGTATAGGTGGACTTGATGATTTTCCAGCCACAAAAGCTTGTTTGACAAAATATTTACCAAAATCTGTTGATGCACAAAAAGGACAACAAGGTAGAGAAATCGCACCTATTATATTAATCTTTGATGAGCACGAAGCAGAAATTAAGGATTCTTTGCTTGCAGATTCTGTGGTGTTTAAAGATAATAGCTATTTACTCAAGTTTAAAATTGTTGCTTTAGACCCTTTTGATGAGGTTACTGAATATGATGTGGAAAAACAATATTTTTTAGAGAATGATTAAAGAATATTAAAACTTTGAGTTTTTATTCAAAAAAGTAAATCACTGAAACAGTTTTATCAATTGTCTTTTCTAAAAGAATGCCATAGTCAGTTTCCAGTTTTTTGATTTTGTCTTCAGTAGATAATTTGTGAAATATTCTATAAAAATTATCAGGCATAATAAAACTAATATCTGCAATATCTTCATTTATTATAATAGGTATATCAAAATCATTTCTTAAAATTTCAACCAAATATTTAATAAATGTTGTTTGTCCATCTGCTCTATGCTTTTGCAATTTATCAATATCTGTAATTTTTAAAATAAATGCATCAACTAATATTGTGTCTGTTTTTAAATTAGTGTGATTTAAAAAGTCTTTTAATAATTCTTGTCTGTCAAGTGTACAAGTTCCCTTGTTTTTACATTTAGCGACATAATGATATGAGTCTAAACTACTTAATTTTGCTTTGTAAATTACTTCATTATTAAAAGGGGCTAATTCTACAGCAATTTGTGTAATATTTCCAACATGAACAATAGAATCTTGAAAACTACCTTTTAGTATTGAAGATGAGTTTTCTAAAAATTCGATTTTTTCAATATTTGCAACATAATTTTCTTTTACAATACTTGTGCTGTAATTAACAGATGTTGTAAATATTATAATTGTTGCTAAAAGATTATTTGCGAAATGTATTAATATTCCGTAAACAAATCCAAATCTAAGTGCAAAGTAACTTATAATCAGAGATAATCCGAATAGTTGCAAGATGCTGATATATCGCATATTGTCGCTAAAGTTATCAAAGTGGATGAATGCAAAAATTAGACTTGTAACAATAACTTTTAAGAATTGGCTCAATTCATCATTTTTGTAGAAAAAAACAAAAATTAGTAGAGCTAATACAATGACACAAATTATGAAACTGTTTGTTGCTAAAAAACAATAAAACAAAATACCTATGATTGAGATATATTTTGAAAACTTATGTTTAATAGTCCATCCTCGAAATGCCAATTCTTCAAAAATTGATGCACTTACTAATGTTAAGGCTAGTATAATTATAGGTGGAAACAATGACAAAAGTTCAAACAATGGAGATTGCGACTGTTGCGGACCTGGTTGATTTGAATACAGAGAATAAAAAATATTTAAAGCAATTCCTATAATGTAGGTTATAAGTCCTAAATATAGCGTGTAGTGTTTTAATTTTAGTTTAAATTTCATATATTATAGTAAAAAAATTATGTCGCCAGAAATTTAAGTTAATAAATTTCTGGCGACTTGTTTTTTATATAATAAAATTTTTATTTAATTGTTGTTATTAGCACATTCACGACATTCAGCACCACAAAATTTAACTGTGTAGCATAGACCTTTTTCAATACATTCGTTTTTTTGATTTTCGACTTTCGCATCACAATATCTATCCGCTGCCCATACAATAATGGCTATTTTTGCAGCTTGATATGCAAGTATCCATGTGATAGGACCTCTTGAATTAAATGAAATGACAGGGTTTTTTTTGTAAAAATCCATCATTTCATTAAAATCATGAGCATCTGTGTACATGCTTATTTTTGCAATATTACTACTGGTTCTGGTGCTCACTGTAGCGTCCCAATAATTTTTTGTCATACCATAGTCAAATATATAGTCAACTTTATTAATATTTAAAATTAAAACTTTATCAGATACGTGCTTAACGTTAATGTCAGGCATGCTTTTATAATCAAAATTAAACTTGCTTTTCCTTTCTTGATCAGTTCCGATTTTTTCTTGCCATATTAGCATGTCATTAGGTTTTTCTCCAATAAATTTATGTGAGAAATTATTGTAAGCAAAATCTATTTCTAGATAATTTTTCATACTTTTTGTTGACATTATTTCTGATTCTTTAACATTTTCTTTTTCAGCTTTTTTTATTTCTTCAGCTTTTTCACAAGATAATACACTAACTCCTAAAATAACTAGGATTATTATTGAATTTAAAAAAACTTTTTTCATAATTTTTATTTTTTTTTGCTTATTTAATATTCATTATAAAATCAAGCATAAATTTTATAATATAGCTATTACTTTTATCTTACCTTACAACAGAGTTTACTGTAATAGCTATTTTTGGACTCTGTCGTTGCTTAAATATTGCTCGTAAAAACTATTAGTATAACGGCGACTGGTCTCTTTAAAGTTTTAAAGACAAGTCGCCTATGTTAAGTCCCATGTTTTTCTTTTAATTGTTTTGTTAATTTTTTTACATAGGTATTTTTATTTGTATTGCAACTATTTTTGTCAATTTTTTTATATGGTAATGTGTTTTCATGTCTGCTTTCAAAATGGCGAAGATTCTCATAGTCATTGTGTGGCAAGGTGTTTAGGAGGTGCGGGGGGGGGGGGTAAGTGCTATGTAAAATAAATTAAAAAACAGCATGTTTAATAAAAACAATTTTTTTTGTCTATATTTAAAGTTGTTTTGCACGCTAAAATGTTTTTTATACTATTTCTTGTACAAATATAAACATTTTTTTTTAATAAGCAAATAAAAAGAAAAAAAGTTACTGAATATGATGTAGAAAAACAATATTTTTTGGAGAATGAGTAATTCTTAATATCTTCCCACCAAAGGCATTTTTCTTCCATAGCCAAAGCATTTTTGACTAACTTTTAAGACAGGAGGCATTTGAAATCTTTTAAACTCGCTACTGTTTACTAGTCTTATAATTTTGTGAACTATTTCTTGCGGAAGTCCTTGTTTTATAATTTCTTCTTCAGAAAAATTTTGTTCTATGTACAAAAATAAAATTTTGTCTAATATTTCATAGTCAGGAAGAGAGTCACTATCTTTTTGATTTGGTCTTAGTTCTGCTGATGGGATTTTATCAATTATATTTTGAGGAATCATATTGTTGAATTTTTGATTTATATAATCTGCTAGTTCGTAAACTTCGCTTTTGTATAAGTCGCCAATAACAGCAAGAGCGCCATTCATATCGCCATACATAGTTGAATAGCCAACTGCTGCCTCGCTTTTGTTTGAAGTGTTGAGCAAAATATTTCCAAATTTATTTGAATAAGCCATCAAAACACTGCCTCTGATGCGAGCTTGAATATTTTCTTCAGTAATATCTTCTTTTGTATTTTCAAAAACTTTTTTCATTGTTTTCGAATACATTTTCCTAAGTTCTTCAATATCAACAATATGGTGCTTTATTCCACATCTTTTAACCATTTTTAGCGAGTCGTCTATAGAATGTTGACTTGAATATTTTGTTGGCAATAATAAAACATCAACATTTTCTTTTCCAATAGCATTAACTAAAAGTGCTACAACCACAGCAGAATCTAATCCGCCAGATAAACCAACTACAGCTTTTTTAAGATTTGATTTTTCAAAAAAATCTTTAATTCCAAGTATTAGAGCAGAATAAATAGATTCGTATTTGTTATCTGAATTTTTATTGTAATTGTCTGTTTGTGAGGTGTTTGTAATTTTATCAAGGTCAAAAATTTTCAAATCTTCTTTAAAGCTATTGACAGAAATAACTGTATTTCCAGTTTTGTCAACAACAATGCTAGCACCTTCGTAAATTAATTCAGTGTTTGCTCCAACTTGATTTATATTAATAATAGGTATAGAATATTTTTTTGCATTTTTATAAATAAAATCTTTTTTACAATCAGTTTGATTGTGGGCAAATGGTTGAGCAGCAATATTTACTATAAAGTCAGGATTAAAATTATGTAAATATTCCATAGGAGCATTTTTAAACATTATTTTGTCTTCAAAAGAGCCGTAAATTTTTTCTTCGTCCCATAAATCTTCGGCAATGGTTAGAGCTATTTTTTTATTTTTGAAATTAATAATGCTAAAGTATTGATTTTCTTCAAAATATCTGTCTTCGTTGATGACATCAAAACTTGGTATCAGAGTTTTATGAATTAATTTTTGAATTTCTCCATCATAAAGAAAAGCAGCAGAATTATATAGTTTTTTTCTAGTATTTTTGTTGTTTTTAGTTGGCAAACCTACAATTGCAGCAATATCTTTGCAATGTAATTTTATTTCTTCAAGTTTTTTGTAGCAATCATCAATAAAATACTTGTAATTTAACAAATCGTATGGTATGTATCCGCAAATCGAAAGTTCTGAAAAAATTATTAAATCTACTTCTTGATTTTTTGCAGTTAAAATTGCATTTGTGATTTTTTGAGTATTGAAATCTAAATTTCCAACTTGATAATTTAATTGAGCTATTGCAATTTTCATATCAATGATTTATTAAAAAAGTATGTCTTAGAAATGTCTAATTATTAATTTGCATTAGAACATTTCTAAGACAACTTGATTTTTTGGTTTTAAAGTTTATTTGTTGTTGTTAAAATAAAATTCCAACTTTTAAATGAATATCATTTAATGAAATTCTTGGGTTGCTTTCTTGAGGATATACAATTTTAGTTTTATCTACATCAATCAAACCTCCTGTATAAAGTAATTCAACTAAAATTCTGGTATTCCCAGACAAGGAATATTCGATTCCGCCTCCAATATGCCATCCAATATTAAATAGATTTATTTCTTTTAGCATTATTTTTTCGTTTTCACCATAAGAACCTAATGTTTTAATATTAATTAATGGTGTAACTCCAGCTTTTAAGAAATATGTGATATAGCCAATTTCATTAGTTTTTCCTTTAAAGCTAACAGGTATTCCAATGTAATTGAGTCTATAGTTTAGTTTAGAGCCAGCATTTAATGTGTCTTTAGTTTGACCTTCTTTTGGTGTTAATATGGTAAGCCCATCGTAAGTAATATTGCCACCTAAACTATTAAATTGAAGACCTGTAGAGATTGCGAAATGCTCAATTAAATTAAAGTCAACTAAAGCTCCAAAATTATAGCCGAATTTCATGCCTTTAGTATCTGCCACTTTACTGTCGGTGCTCATCCACGACATTGTTGGACCCACATATAATCCTCCAGAAATAGCTTGCTGAGCAAATATGTTTCCGAAGAAAAACAAACTGATTAGAATAAGAATAATTTTTTTCATATTTTTAAGATTTTTAAATTTAGTTTAATTTTGTACTACAAAAATAATATTATTTTTTAAAATAAAGTTATTATGAAGAAGAAATATTATATTTTAATTTTAGTATTTATTTTATTGCTTGGAATTTTAATGTTTTTTGTGTTTTCTAAAAAGAAAACAGAGTTTGAAGTTGATATTTCAAAAATTGAGCTAAACATTGAAATAGAGCGGTTTGACAAGGATTTTGAAAAACTTTCAGGCGGAGACTTTTATGCTCAAGTTGCGTTTATGGAAAATAAGTATCAAGAGTTTTTTGAAGTATATAATTATGAAATAATAGCGATTGGAGGTGCAGATAATTCGGCTTACTTGTCTTATGTGAATACATTTTTAAATGATTTTTCTGTTGTTCAAGCAAGAAAAAACGTTGATAAAGAATTTGCTAAGCTCGATGATGTTAATGAAGATTTGACTTATGGTTTTAAACACTTAAAATATTATTATCCTAATGTTGCTATTCCTCGCTTTGTGTCTTTTATTGCTGGATTTAATCAGTCTGTTGTATTAACCGAAGATTATATAGGAATAGGTTTAGATAAATATTTAGGTAAAGATTGCGAATTGTACGATATGTTACAAATTCCAGAGTTTTCAAAATCTGAAATGACGAGAGAGCAAATTGCAATTGATGTTTTGTCGGCTTGGGCAGAAGCTGAATATCCTTTTTCTAGCGATTCCGAAAATTTATTGGAAAATATGATTTATAATGGTAGGAAGTTGTATTTCTTGCATTCTATGTTTCCAAATTTTAAACCTGAAAGAATTAATAAATATACAAAGGAACAATTGGATTTTTGTGAAAAATTTGAACGCGAAATGTGGACTACAATAGTTGAAAATAAATTATTGTTTTCTACAGACGCTTTAACAATTAAAAAGTTCGTTGGTTCAGCTCCTTTTACATATCAATTTGGTCCAGATAGCCCACCAAGAACAGGCAATTGGTTGGGTTTTAAAATAGTATGCTCATATATGAAGAATGAAGATGTAAGTCTTGAAGAATTGATGGAAGAGGTTGATTATCAGAAGATTTTGAATTTGTCAAAATATAATCCAAAATATAAATAATCAAGATTTGAGTTTTTTGTACTCAAATGCTAAGTTTGCCATTAAATTACTGAAAGTTTGCATTGCTTGCATTGTCTCGCTAGAAATCATTTGATTTTTTATTCTTAATAATAATAAAGAATGAAGTGCATCAATACAAGTTTTCACATCGCCCTCATTTGTATTATTTGATAGTTTTTTAAATTCTTCAATATTAGGTTTTGCCCACCTATACAGTTCTTGGTGTTTATATGAGTTTCCTTGGTTTAATAATTTTTGATTTAATTCCTCAAGTTCGTCAATTATATTTTTTATAAAACCGAAATCACCTTGCTTATCAATTTTCTCGGTTTTAATTAAATTTATTAAATCCAAATACCAGTCTCTGATTTTAATTTTTATTTTTTCACTTGTTTTATATTGGTCTATGATAAGTTTGTTTATTTCTTCTATGTCGCAATTTGCAAGTCTTATAATATCTAGAACTTGTCTGATATAAATTATGTACTCAACAATGTTTTCTTTATATTTTTGTTCTGCAATTATCATAAATTGTTTTCTTGTATTTTATTAATTAATCTTCTTTCTTTTTTTGTTGGTCTTCCACTTCCTTTGTCTCTGATTACAAATGCTGTTTCAATATTTTTTAGTTTATCTAATTCTGATTGAGGAGTAGTTTCAACAATCATTTCTGGAACAAGTTTAGCAGATACTCGCTTGTCAATAAGTTTTAAAATTTTGTATGATCTAATTATAGGTGGATTTTTTATAAAAATAATATCTCCAATCTTAACGTTTTTTGAAGGCTTAACTGCATTGTCATTGATTAAGACATGCCCTTTATTGCATTTTTCTTGAGCTAAGTTGCGAGTTTTGAATAATCTAACTGCCCATAAAAACTTATCTATTCTTAAATTTTCTTCCATCTATTCAAAAAAGTGTCATTTAGATTGATAAATATAAGTTTAAAAATGTGAATATTTAGTCAAAATACAAAGATATTAAAAAAAGAGGTATTGATAAAAAGACACAATCTTTATTTTTGATTTTTTTCTATGATTAAACCTATAGGTTACTGTGTAACAAGTTGTTAGGACTTGTTTTAAAAATTTTGAATTTTGTTGTTTAGAGGTATTGTGTTCTCAAAAATCAAATCTTAACAATTGTAATATTTTGATAATCATCAAGATACGAAATTGTTAAATAAAAAATGAGAAAAAAATTAAATTTTGATAATCCTAAAAATATATTTTATAACTTTGTAGCTGAGATTTTAGTGTTTATTTATTGAATTTTTGAAGTTAATTCATGCTAAAATATTTTTTTATTGAATATTATTACTTATTTTTATGCAAAAATAATATTAACTAAATATAATACTTAAATGAGGAAGTTTTTTACAAGTATCGTCTGTTTAGCACTTGTTTTTAGTGTTAATGTTCAAGCTCAAAAAACCTTTATGGAAGGCGATATTTTGAGTAGTGAGCCAATTAATCCAGAAAATTTTAATGATAAATTGTTTCAAGATGTATTAGTTTATAAAATTAATACATATATGGATTCTTTAGGACTCGAAGGCTTTGAGATTCATGATTTTTTTATAAATCCAGCTAGGGATCATGCTACTTATATGGCAGAAACTGGTGAAGCAAACCTCACAGGTTCTGGACGTGCCGGAACAGTTAGAGATAGGTTGGTTTATGCCGGCGGTACAGGCGTAGGAGCAGAAGTGGTTGCAAGAGCTAATATAAGGACAGCTAATGAATATATTAGTTATGATGAATTAGCAAATCAAACATTGGATAAGTGGAAAACTGGCAAATATTCAAAAGATTTGTTGTCACAAAAATACTTTTTTGTAGGAGCTAGTGGTAAAGTTGACGCATCGCAAAAAAGAGTTTTTGTTGCTGTGTATATGGGTAATTATGCTTCCTTTATCTCAGGTGCTGGTAATGTGTTAGAGTTAGCAGCTCCAATTTCTGTGAAATCACAGGGTTTAAAAGTTTATGATGAAAAAATATGTAAGAAAACAACTAGGAAAATGCCCGATGTTGTTGATTTACAAGAAGGACTTTCGATTAATGACAACGGCGAAATTGTTTTTAAATATAATGATTTAAGAAAATTTAGACGTTTTATCAGAGCTTCAAAAGATGGTTTGGCAGTAGATATTGTTCAAAAAGACCAATTTAATCGTTGTAAATCTGAAAATATTGTTGACTATTCTAAAGTGAATGTTGGATTTATGACTAAAAAAATGTTTTCCAAAAAAATCTATAAAAAGAATATAGCCGAAGGTGAAGGTCGAAGAAAAAAAGTAACAAAATTAGAAGTTGTTTTAGGTCAATTACCTGTAGGTTTTGATACTCAAAACATTGAGCTAAACTTAATGGTTATTAAAGAAAAACATGTGTGTCATAATATTCCTCAATCATGGGTTGATACAAAAATTTATGATTTTGTTCCTAAAATTGCTTTAATGCCCGATACTATACTTCCTGCAGGTGTTAGCGAATATGCACCAACAGCAACTTCAACAGAGTTGAATTTTAGAATTCCATTTGAACAAGGAAAATTTACTTACCAACCTGACGATATGAAGCCTGTGTTGGCAGCTTTAAATGAGCCAGATTTTATTATTAATAAAATTTTTATTGAAGCATATTCTTCTTTAGAAGGATCTATAGCTGAAAATGCAGCTTTACAAAAGAAAAGAGCAAATAGTATTGTTAAAGCTTTAGAAGAAAATCAAAATGCAAGTATTGTGGATTCTGTAATTACTGCACCAAACTTAAAAGATTTACAAAACGATTGCAAAGGAACTATTTACGAAGATGTTTGTGATATGGATCTTGAACAAGCAGTTAAATATGTAAACTCAAAAGCAAAAGAAATGGAAATGTTCTTAGAAAGTCATAGATATGCAAATGTTACTATTTGGATTACTTATGATATTGATGGAGATAAAGAACAAAAATATGTTGTTACACAATTTAATAGAGCTGTTGAAGCAGGACAAATAAATACTGCACTCGCAATTCAAAAATATATTTTAAAAAGAGTTGTTGAAGGAAGATATAGCGAAAATGTTGTTAACGATATGAAAATTCCATCGGGCAGAGAGTATGTAGGATTGAATATGAATAAAATTTGGTTAACTCAATTTATTTATATGGATGTACTTGACGAAGATTACTTGACAAAGATAGATGACTTAAACAAATTAGACCAAACAAATATTTATGTTGATTTTAATGATGTATTATGTGAAGTAACTTTAACAGATCTTGATAATGACCGTACTCAACAAACTTTGCAAAATCGTATTGATAAAATGTATAATACTTCTTTACGCGTTGATTTAGTTGACTTGTTGAATATTGAGTTGCAATATCAAATCATGGATATTTATAAAGACTCTTTAGGATATGACCATCCATCTGTTGTAAAAGCTATGACTAAAATGAAAGAAATTATTCATATCGATGAGCTAACATGGGCAAATTCATTAAAATTAGCTAGCGTGTTTATAAACCACTCAGATTATGAATATGCTGTAAGATTGTTAGAACCTTGGATTAAAGATGAAAGTGTTCCATTTGTGTATTTATCAACTTATGCTACACTTTGTTCTAAAGTTGACTATAAAGTACATTCAAACAATTTTGTTTATGTATTAGATAGAATCAGAAAACAAGATCCTGAGTTTTTATGCGACTTGTTTAAAGGCGATAAACTATCTGTGCAAACTTTTGTAAATACAAGAGTTAAACAGTTGTATTGCGAAACATGTAAAAAATAGAAGTTGTTAATTAATTAAAAGCTGTAGTTCAATGGGACTACAGCTTTTTTGTTTAATATTGTAAAGTTATGCTAAATTTAAAAAAAATAACATTCTTATGTTTATTTATTTTGTTGAGTATTTATTCTGTCGCTCAATATAAATTATCATGTAGAATTGAAAACTATGCTCATAGAGAAGTGAAAGTTTTTACTTTATTTGGCGATGAAGCTGAATATGTAGAAAGTGTTCAAACTAATATTAATTCTGCTTTTGAGTTTTCTTTTGATAAAAAAGAAGTTGGATTGTATAGACTTTATCTTGATAATAATGAGTATTTTGATTTGATTTTTAATAATGAAAATATTCAATTAAGCACTTTTGTTGAAAATCCAGTATATAATATGAAAGTTATTGAGTCTAATGAGAATTTTCAATTATATGAATTTTTGAAAATGGAATTTATGTATAAGTATAAAATTCAAATTTTAGAACAATTTATGTCTATTTATCCTGACGAAACATTTACAAAAACAGTAGAAAAAGAAAAAGAAAAACAGGTTAAAGAGAAAAATGATTTATTGATTAAAGCAATTAATTTGGATAAAAATAGTTTTGCGGGAAAATATTTAACATATTTTAAAGAAGTTAAAGCTCCGCCAAAGCTTAGTTTGGAAAAGCAACAAGAATTTTATCGTAAGGAATATTTAAAATCTTATGATTTTAGCAGTGTTTTAATGTTAAAATCTAATGCTTATCAAAAAGTAGTTTTAGATTATTTAAAACTGTTCCGTGCAACTGATGCAGATGTGTATTATGTCGCAGGGAAAGATGTTCTTGACCATATCTTCTTTGGAGAACCTGTAATTTTTAATACAATTTTTGAATTTATTTTAAATGGTTTTGAAACAATTGGACTTGTTGAGCAATCTTCTAAGTTAAGTTTAGAGTTTGGCGATATGTGTAGTGATGCAAGTGATAATCTTAAAGCAAGAATTAAGGCAAATACTGAATTGACAATTGGTAAAAAAGCTCCTGATTTTACAGTTCAAACTCTTAGTGGGCAAACTTTTACTTTATCAAAAATGAAATCAAATTACACTTTGGTTCTTTTTTGGGCAACATGGTGTGGACATTGTCAGTTGACTATTCCTACTTTTGCAGAAGCTCAACAATTATTTGATGCTGCAAGTGTTGATATTATTGCCATTAGTTTAGATAAAGATAAAAAAGAATTGAGCGAGTTTTTATCTAAAAATCCTTTTCCTTGGCATGTAGCTTGTGATTATAAATCTTGGGATGGAAAACAAGTGGTTGATTATTCTGTTTATGCTACACCTATAATGTATCTAGTTGATAAAGAGCTGAATATTGTTGCTAAACCTTATGATGAACAAAGATTATTTAGAGAATTAGAAAAAATATTATATAGAAATTAGAATGCAAATAAAAACTGCAGAATTTTTGATGTCAAATCAAGACTATAGAAATTGTCCTCAAGATAATGTTCCTGAAATTGCTTTTATTGGGAGATCCAATGTTGGAAAGTCTTCATTAATTAATATGTTGACAAATAACTCAAATTTAGCAAAAACATCTTCTGTACCTGGCAAAACTCAATTAATCAATCATTTTTTTATTAATAAATCTTGGTATTTAGTTGATTTACCGGGATTTGGTTATGCTAAAGTTTCAAAAACAATTAGGGAAAAATTTAAAAAAATGCTTGAAGATTATATTTTGAAACGTCCAAATTTGGTTTGTTTATTTGTTTTAGTGGACAGTCGAATCCCTGCTCAGAAAATAGATTTAGAATATATGTATTGGTTGGGTTTAAATTCTGTTCCATTTAAAATTGTTTTTACAAAAACAGATAAGTTGGGAGTGAACGCTTTAAAAAAGAATATTGAGGATTATAAATTAAGTTTGGAAAAATATTGGGAAAATTTACCTGATTATTTCATTACTAGTTCAACAACAAAAAGAGGAAAAGAAGAATTGTTAGATTATATTGAAAGTATATTATAAAAAAAACGGGTTCAAGCCCGTTTTTTTTATTTTTATGTTATTAATTCTAGTATTTTAGAAGAAAGATCTACTTCTGCGAGTATTTTCGCCAATATTCATTCCAAAAACAATTTCTTGAGAGCCATAGGTGTAAGATGATAAGTCGCTGAAAGTGAAGTCATAAGCATAGCCAAAGAAATATTGATTATGTTTAAAACCTATACTTGCAACAAATGAATCACCTGGACGAAGTGACATTCCAAACCAGTAGTTTTTGTCATAATAAAATTTAACATTAACATCAAATTGAGGCATTGTAACTTCAGTAGTTTTCATCAAAACAGATGGTTCTATTTCGAATTGTGGAGAGTTAGGAAAATCAAATTTATAACCGCCCATTACAAAATAGTGACGAACCATTTTATTTTCTTCAACATTTTTATTTATTTTTAGTTTTGATTGAAACAGGTACGAGCCTGTAATACCTGCATAATATTTTTTTCCATATGCATAAGCTCCAAATATAGCATCAGGGACTATTGTTTTTTCAATCATATATGTAATTGCAGGGTCATCATAAACAGTAAGGGTTAAAAACCTTTGATCCATTTTATATTGTTCTGCAACTGCTGCTAAGCCCAAAGAAATTTTATTGAGCCTATCAATATGAAAATGGTAAGAATATATTGCTTGAAGTCCAAGATGACTTTCAGGACCAAAACTATCATGGAAAATAACTGCACCTAGACCAACATTGCTATTAGACAACATTGTGTGCCCTGATAATGTTTGTGTAGAAGGCGTTTCTTTAATTCCTATCCACTGTTTATGGATACTCAAAAGTATAGGAGAATATTCTTTTGATCCAGCAATGGCGGGATTATAGAAAAAATCGTTTAGCATGTATTGGCTATACAATGGCAGTTGTTGTGCATTAACTTGTGAAGCTCCTGCAAACAATATTACAATAAAAATAGGTAAAAACTTTTTCATATCAAACATTTAATATTTGAATATTTTAACAATTCACAGTTTTACAAATATATACAATATTTTTAAATAAAAACATTTTTTTTACAAAATTATTATTATTTTTTCAAAATTAAAACATTGGACTAGAAATATCGCTTGATTTTTTTGAAAATAGAAATACTCCAAGTGTAATTTCGTGAGCTCCGCTACTTACATTTTTAATTCTTGAAATCACAAAATCAAACGCATAGTTTATGGTAAATCTATCATATTTATAGCCTAAGGAAAATACTATTGCATCAGCTCTGCTTAAACTTAGTGATGTGCTAAAAGTATTGCTATAGTTGTAGTTTGCAATTAAATCAAATTTGAATGGGCTTGATTTTGCAAAATACATATTTAATATAGGTGTAAAACTATGTTTTGAATCTTCTAGTTTAAAATTATAAGCACCAGTAATAAAAAAGTGTCTAGCATTTTTTATTAATCCAGAAATGTCTGCGTTAGAACCAGAGAAAAAATAATTTGATTTGAATAATTGTAAAATCGAAAATCCCACAAAATAATTGTTTGCATGTAACATAATTCCTGCATTTGCGTCTGGTCGCCAAATTTTTTCGTCAATTTCTAAGTTCAAAACTTGGTCGTTTGTTTCGTAAACTTTAATTTGTGATGACAATAGTTTTAATTGAGAAAAATTGGCATCTAAACCAAAACTAATATTAAAGTTTTCGGTGCGAATTATATAGGCATAACCAAGACTAAAGCCAAGTCTTTGATTAATTCCAATTTTGTCATGGATTAAAGCGGCAGATGCTCCCATATCACTTCTGAATAAATATTTTCCATAAATAGAGTAAATTCTAGGAGCACCAGAAAAACCTGTCCATTGTATTCTACTATTTAAAAGCACCTCTGGAATTTCTTGCATTGAAATTGCTGCAGGATTTTGGTTGGCAATATTAAATACATAGTTTCTATGATTACCAATTTGTTGAGCAGATAATTTGAAACTACTTATTAGAAGCAAAATAAATATATATGTAAAAATTTTTAGTTTCATTTTTATCTAATTATTGTAATATGTCCTTTAAATAGTGATTTGCCATCGCCTAAATCTATTATATAATAATAAGTTCCTTCTGGTAAATCTTTGCCTTTATATGTTCCACCCCAATCGTTTTGGTAATTTTCTGCTTCGAAAACTAAATTTCCAATTCTATTATATATCCATATTTTATTTCTTGGGAATTTATCAATATTTTCTATTATCCAAGTGTCATTTGCTCCATCTCCATTTGGAGTTATTGTGTTATAAATAGTTATGCAATAAGTTAATTCCATTAAATCAACATCATAAATATATAAACAGTTGTTAGCATCAGTTATACTTATATAATAAGTGCCTTCTCTAAGCTCGGAAATTTTATTTTCTGTAGAATTATTATCCCAAAGGAATGAGTATTCTGGTGTTCCGCCAGATGGGTTAGCTTCGATTTCCCCATCGTATATTCCAGAGCAAGTAGGTGGAATAAATTTAAAATTAGGATTAAGAGAGTCGGGTTCAGAAATAAGGACACTTATTGTATCAGTACAATTATATTTATCGCTTGCAAAAACAAAATGTTCTCCAGCTGGTAAATTTCTTGCGGTATCTCCAATTTGTCCATTTGACCAAACAAACTGTATTGGTTGTTCCCCTTCTTCAAGTTTTGCAATTGCTACAGCAATACTATCATTAAAGCATAAATTTGGTTCTATAAGGCTGAAACTTCCGTAAATTTTTCCGATTTTATTAACAAATAAACTTAATGTATCTGTACAATTATTAGCATCTTTAACTATTACTTGAGTTAAGCCGTAAGTTAAATTTGTTGCAGTTTGAGTTGTTTCATTGCTTGCCCACAAATAAGTATAAGGTGGTGTTCCGCCATTTGGCGTTACAGTTCCCGCTCCAGCCTTATGTCCACATTCTACAGGATCTGTTTTTCCAGTTAATTGCAAAATTGTTGGTTGAGTAAATCTTATGCTATCAAAATATTGGCAAGAGTTTGCATCAACAACTGTAATGTTAAAATAAGTATTCGCTGGCATGCCTAAGCCTGTAAAGTCTTGTTGTTCAACACCTTCTTCCCAATAAACAGTGTAAGGTGGTGTTCCGCCAGTAGGTAAAACATTTGCATTTCCGTCATTATAGCCAAAACAGCTCACATTATTAATTTCATAAAATGTAGAACTTAAATAATTTGCTGGTTCTGTAATTGTGTAAGTTTGAATATTCCTACAAGCATGTTGATCTGTAACTGTAATTGTGTAAGTACCAATTGGCAAATTGCCAATAGAATCTGTGAAATATCCATTGCTCCATTCAATATTGTAGTATGGTGTTCCACCGCTAACATTAACTGTGATATAGCCATCGTGTCCACCTTTACAACTAACATTGTGAATTTGTTCTGTAAGTATTAGTTCATTAGGTTGAGTAATATATGCGCTTGCTGTGTCTGAGCATCCATTTGCATCAACAACTGAAACAAAATAATATCCTGGATGCATATTTGTAATAATATTCGAACTTTGATTTGAATCGTGGAACCAATGATAAGTATAAGGTTGAGTTCCGCCGCTTGTTTGTACAACTAAACTTCCATTGTCTAAGCCAAAACAAGGAATGTTAGATGAATTTATATTTGCAATTAAAGTATCTGGTTCTATAATAGTAATACTTTGTGCCCACGAGCAATTATTCGCATCGGTAGCTGTTATGGTATAAATGTCAGCACTTAAATTATGTAAATCTTGGTATGTTTGACCGCTACTCCATAAGACTGTATATGGTGGAGTAGCTCCCGAAAGTGTAATATCAATAGAGCCATAGTCTGTTCCGTGGCAAGGTAAATCTGTTTTGGTATAATCAATGGTAATAGGGGAGTCGGGTTGATTTATGTATATAGAGTCTGTAACAGAACAATCTCTAAAGTCTGAAATAGTTACATAATGCCAGCCTGAAGTTAAATCAGTTGGGTTTTGTTGAAAGCTACCATTTGACCATTCGAAGAAATATGGGAATGTGCCTCCAGTCACTTCTGTAGTAATGCTTCCTGTAAAAAATCCGTAGCAATCTAAATCGCTTGCTGTTAGATTGTGAATAATAGGTGGATTTACTGCTACTGAAATAGAATCATAGCTTTCGCAATTTTGAGCATCAGTTACAGTGATTGTATAGTATCCTGGAACGCCATGAATACTATCTGTATCGGCATATGAGTTTTGTGTTAATTGTCCTGATGACCATTGAAATTCGTAAGGAGCAATTCCATTTTGAGCTTCTGCATAAATATATCCGTAAGTTTCGCCATAACAAAATGCTTGCTCTGTGTATAGTAGAGAGTTTACTTCTGATTTGTCGTAGGGGCGGATATAAGTTCCTGGAAAAGCAATATCTTCTTCAAAATGCATTAATTCCCAAGTTTGGTCAAACCAAGTAACTGGAACGTAACCCAAACTTATTGTCCATTCAAAGAGAGGTCCAATTTCCCAAGGTCCTAAATCTTTTTCTAACCCTTGTATAAATTCTTCATCTTCGTAATATCCATGCATAGCAATTTGTTCAGAAATAACAGGTGTTTCTGAATTAATAGGTAGCTCAAAGCTAGGCATAACATTGTCAGCAATTTGAGATTTGAACGGAGTTATTATAGAAATTGAAGCTCTAAGTGCTTCTATAACAAACGAGAATGCAATGCTATCCCAAGTGTGATTTCGAATTGTTGGTTGAATATTATACTTTACTCCAACATACATAGAATCCCAGTCGTGGCAGGGGTAAGTTATTGTAAGATCGTTTCCAACCGCCATAGTAATTGTGTCGCTAAAGCCATTTTCAATTTCTGCATTAGAGTTTTGTGGATCAGTAATTATATACGGCATTTCAACAGGGAAATCTAAAGTTAGCCAAATCGTTGGACAGAAATAAATATCTTGATGTAAAGTGTTTTGGATAATAAAGTAAACACTTAATAAAGAATACTCAATTTGAAAAATAATGTCTCCTAGTGGTGTGTTTATCGGATATTGAATAGTGTCGTTTAAAAATGCAATAGCTTCTTGTATTTGCGGTCCTTCAGGTGCTGGGATATAGCCAGCCATCACATATAAAAAACCTAAAACATCAAGTTCAACTAACATGTATGGGTCTTCACCTTTTGCAATTAAACAATTTGAACCTTGTTCAATATAGTCTTCAGTAACTACTTCTGGTAAATCTACATGAGCTTCGAAATTAAAACCCACAAGATCTGTAAAATCTATATCAATAGGAAGTTCGTAGTCGTGGCAAAAGGTAAATTGGTTGCCAACGTAACAAGGGAAAACGCAATATTCAGTTTCTGCATTTATGTGAAATAAAGTATCTAAGGTGTATGGCAAGGAGACGCTTGCAGGAATTAAATGTATTGTGTCGCATGAAAATACGCAAACTACAATATTCATAAATGGATCGAACTGATATTCAAAATCAAGTGTAACAACTCCAACAGGTGGAAAAGAAGTTTCTAAAGCCCAGCCATCAGTAACTTCGTAAGAAGTGTATATTGTTGCTGGTCCACCATAATTAAAGCTGAAATCTTCGGGAAACTCTAAAGTTGTTTTTATAGGATAATCTAGACTAAAACTTCCTGTATAAAAGCCATGTGCTTCAAAAGTAGAACGTAATAAAGCAATAATTCCTACATTCATTCCGACACCGAACTGTTGACCAAAGGCTTCTGAAATTTCTGAAAATCCCCAAGATTCATTGATGTCAACATCAAAAAATGTGTGTTCAACATCTATTCCATAGGCATCGTCAGGTCCCCACATGTTTTGATCGTGAGATTGATAAAGCATTTCGTGTTGCAAAGTGTTTTCTTGCCCAAAAATGTTTAAACTTAACAGTATAAACAAAAGTAAATATGATATTTTAACAAAATGCTTCATATTATTCAACTGAAATTAAACAGGCTTCAATAGCTGGATATAAAAGTTTTTTCATATTTAGTGGGTAATTAAAATTTACCCAAATTGTATTTTCTTCTCCAGTAAAAAACATTGCTCTTTCATAAACCATTTCACCACTAGTAAATTCAACAAAAAATATTACAGCATCTTTGCCTGTAGCAGTTTGTAAATTTATTTTTTCTTTAAATATATAGTTTTGAGCTTCAATATATTCTTTTGTCATCGAAGAAGAAATATCTCTGTATGATACTCCATTGATTTCTACAACCTGTATTGTTGCAGCAGAACCTCTATGTACAAATCCATTTATACTTTCGTCTGCTTCGAAATATTCAGGAGGTATCATTTTTACGTTTGTGTTTGGTGCAACAACTAATTTATTGGGATTGTATTCTAATTTAGCATTTTGTTCTTGAACAAATACTTCTAATTCATCGGTTTGTGAGAAAACTAACACCGAGCTAAAAATTAAAATCAAACCAATTAATAATTTATTCATAACAAAACACTTAAAATAATTAATGCAAATCTAAACAAACTTGGTGAATTAAAAAAGATAATTGTAAAAATTTTACGTTTTATTTTAATTTTTTATTCAACAAATATTTTTTTAACTAAATTTACTTTAGAATTTGTAAGTTTAACAAAATAAACTCCAGAAGACAAGTTGAAATTAATTTCCTCTTCATTTGATCTTATTTGTTTTTCTTCAATAACTTGAGAGTGAATATTTAATATTTGCAAATTGTATTCTTCGTCGTTATTTTGTAAAATTACTTTAAACTTTCCTGTATTAGGATTTGGATATATGTCAAAATCAAAGTTTGTATCACTATTCAAGCTAGTGGAAGGACTAATTGTTAAATTAAAGTAGCAAGAATCAGAGCATTGAGTTGTTTCATCAATATATCTATAAATTATAGTATATTCTCCTATTTCGTAATTTGCTGTATTGATTTCTGTTATTTGGCTTCCATCCAAATAGTAGTTTCCGCCTTCGGGTTCTGCTCCAGATAGAGGATATGGTGATGAGTTTTCTTCAAGATTAATGTTGTCAGGGCAGGATACTTCTGGAGATTGTTTTACAGAAATTTCAAAACTACATTCTTCGCTTTCGTATGAATAAGTAATTGTATTATTGCCTAAATTTGCATTTTCAGGATAAAAAACTCCATCAACAACAGCATCGCCAGAATATGTGCCACCATTTGGGGTTGCTCCTTCTAAAGTAAATTCACTTGCATTTGAGCAAATTTCAAAATTTTCGGGACATTCTACAACATTAGCATTATAAATATAAACTGAGAAAGTACAAGAATCAGAACATTGAGTTGTTTCATCAATATATCTATAAACTATAGCATATTCTCCGATTTCGTAATTTGCTGGATTGATATATGTAATTTGAGTTCCGTTTAAATAATAGTTTCCGCCTTCGGGTTCTGCTCCAGATAGAGGATATGGTGATGAGTTCTTTTCAAGATTAATGTCGTTAGGGCAGGATACTTCTGGAGATTGTTTTACAGAAATTTCAAAACTACATTCTTCGCCTTCGTATGAGTAAGTAATTGTATTATTGCCCAAACTTGCATTTTCAGGATAAAAAACTCCATCAACAACTGCATCACCAGAATATGTGCCACCATTTGGAGTTGCCCCTTCTAAAGTAAATTCATTTGCATTTGAACAAATTTCAAAATTTTCGGGACATTCTACAACATTAGGATTATAAACATAAATTGTGAAAGTGCAAGAAGTAGCATAATTACTTTCATCAGTATATATGTATGTGATTAAATAATTTCCTACACCATATTCACTTGGATTAAAGTTTGTGATAAGATTATTATTGTAAAAATATTGTCCGCCTTGAGGTGTAGCTAAATTAAGTTCTAAAGTTTCATCATTAATTGATAAATATTGATTGTTGGGGCAAATGGTAGCTTGAATTAAAACTCCATCTGAAGTTGCAATGTCGGAATATAAACCTGCACCGTTTTGAGCTTTAACCGAAATATAATAAGTTTGACCAATTTCAAGATTTGCGTTTGTAATTGTAAAGTTTGTAGCAAGTCCATTATTTGTCCAATTTAAGTAATCTGTACCACCTTGACTTGTACCAATAGCATAGAAATAAGCACTTATTCCAGAGTTTGGATCTTGACTTTCTGTCCAATTGCCTGATAAATTTTGTGAGTCATTACTACTATCTACATCTTGAGCTATTCCATCATTAACACTTGAAATATTTGTAGGTTTACTAAAATCAATATTGTAATTTTTTGTGATTATTGAAGATAGGTTTTTTGCACTATCCATGCACATAGAGCTAATTTTTGCAGCAGCTACATCAGGATTAGGATTTGAGTATCTTAAATCTCCATCTGTAGCATTGCAGATAATTTCTGTATCTTGATTAGAATATCTTGAGCGGAAAGTCCTAAAATTATCAACCGACATTATAGAATTTCCACTGCGGAAAGAAATATAACTTCCAGTGAAATATGGATTAGTATCTTTATGCTCGCCAATAAGTTTATTGTCTTGATACACAAGAAATTCACCAGTAACTCTGTCGTAAAGAATTTTTATATTATACCAAGTTTCTGCTGCAAAATTAATTGTAAAAGTTTTATCTAATGAAAGCACATTGTTTGTAACTCTATAAAATTCTAAAGATTGTGTATCCTGTAGTCTAAACCAAATAAAATATCCGTTACCTCTATTACTTAATTCTGGATTGTCGCAGAAGAAATGGAACCCAGCTCTTTTATTTATATTACTTCCTTCAACTTTTAAATCAAATTCGTACAAATATTTATTTGATAACTCTTGATTTAGGTAAGCATATATGTTTGAATTTCCTACACTTTCATCATTGTGAATTAAAATGCCTTCTGAGTTAGCTGTCCAATTACCAACTTGATTAGTCCAATCTGTGCTTAATCCATTATTAAAATCATCGAAAAAATGTCCTTTGTTTTTATTGGCAGTCCATTTTGTTCCATCAAAATCAGAAATGTTGAAAAATCCTTTTTCTACTCCGCTAAGTTGGTCATTATCAGAGAAATAAGCAGAGAAATTGCCGGTATGCCAATTCCCAGTAACTTCAATATCGGTTTCAGGATTGTCAAAATCAGTAAAAATATTCTTAGACTTTGATTCAGACCAATTGTTGGCATTATCTATAATTTGTGTTCTAATTCTTGCAGCTTCTTTAGTGTTGTTTGGACTTTGATATCTGATTTCTGCATTTGGATTTAGTTGAGTTGTTACAATTTCGCTTGCACTACGAGCTTTGTACATTTTTATATCATCGTATTCGCATATGCTTTGTCCAGTTCTAAGCGAAATAGAATTACCAGATTCAAATGGTGTTGGGTCAGTTATAGATGTAACAAACTCATTATCAATATATAATGAAATTGTTCCTGTAGTTGTGTTAAGAATAATTTTTACGTCATACCAAATGTTGGGTTGTAAATCATAAGATTCAAAGTGAAAAAATCCACCTTCACTAGTGTCGTATGAATTGTTATTATAGCGATAAATTTCAGCTGTTCCTGAACCAAAGCCTAATGTTTGGTCAACTCTTAGGTAAAGCATGTATGAAGTTTGTCTTCCGCTAGCTTCTGGGTCGCTACAGAAAAAGTGCATTCCAGCTCTACGATTGTCGCCTGATCCCGAAATTTTTTGTTTCCAATGATATAAATAAGTCTCGCCTTGCACTTGGTTTACATAAGCATAAAGATTTGTATTGGTACTTGTTTGGTTTGATTGTTTTAAGTGATTATCACTTATTGACCATTCTCCAGCATAGTCAGTCCATTCTTCATGTATGGCTGTTTCAAAATTATCATTAAAAAAACCATGCTCTCCATTGGCACGCCACTCAGTTCCGTCAAAATCCATAACTTGATAGAAACTATAATTTACACCTGAACCGCCTTCATTGTCTTGGTCGTTAAAATTGACTTCAAAATCTGAATTATACCATCTTCTTTGAGTTTGAATTTCTGTTGTTGGTGCTTGAGTGTCGGCACACATATCTAAAATTTGTTGTGTGCTAGTTCTTATTGAAGGCAATAGAGCATACAAAGCATCACCAGGGCAAGTTGTTCCACCTGGGTTAACATCTCTATGTCCACAGATTCTATGAACATTTACATATCCGTCGTTATTTTGATTAATAATACTTGCCATACTTGTTGGGTCAAAACCTCTGTAGTCGTACCACCACGCTAAAAACTCTGCACATTTATCTAGTTGAGGCTGAGTTGGTGCTGTGCCGGGTGCATCGGAATTTCCTAAGAAATTTAAACCTATAGAATAAGTGTTTGAAGCACCTGCATGAGCGCCATGAACATCTTGGTTGGGTAAATTTGGATTATGACGACCTTGGAAAAAATTTCCATATTTGTCGAAAAGATAATTATAGCCAATATCATTCCAATTATTGCTGTTTACATGATAGTTCCAATAGCTTCTCACTACGGCTGCTCCGTCTGTATATGAATTTGGACTTGCACCATGATGAATTACAGTATGGGTTGGGTTTCTGTAAACAACTGTGTATGTTGGGTTTAGGCAATTAGAAGCACTGCTACTACACCACTCAGCTCGCGTAATAATTGGTGATGGAAATGCTGGACAGGCTTTTGCTCCAGATTTTGTACTTTTTGTTTCTGTAATTGTTGTTGGACCAATATTTAATAAAATCAAATAAATTTCACTTATAATTTCACCTTCTGGTGGGTAAATATAAAATTCTATAGAATCATGTTTCCACTCGTCCAAGCCAAACATAAGGTTGGATTTATAATAATTTGATTTTGTTTCGTTTGGTTTAGTAAAACCTTCGTCAATTTCCCAATTAGTCCAAGTTTTATTTGGTTTATGAACTTTGTAAACAATCTCAAAACTACCTGCCGAATAATTTTCTGTGCTTGATACCCAGCCAAGAGCAAAAGATGTAAATTCTTCAGGGGTTTTTAAACAAAAACCGTAACCGCCATTTTTGTCTTGGATAATTGGTGAAATAATTTTGTAGGTATTGATACTTACGTCTTCACTCTTGTAAGTATCTGTTGTTTCAAACTCAACTTGTCCAAATGCTAGCACGGACAAAAAACTAAATAAAAATGTAAAAATTTTCCTCATAATTTTAAATAATCAATTAATTTAACAATGGGTGCAAGTTACGGCAAAAAGTTTTTTAAAGCAAATGTTTTTAAATATTTTTTTAGCTTTGCAAGAAAAAAATATAATTATGCCTAAATTCTTCAAACTTTTAAAATTATATCCTCAAACCTATTGGATTTCAAATTTAATGGAGCTTTTTGAGCGCTGGGCTTGGTATGGTATGTTTATGCTTCTTGCTCTTTACTTAACTGGTTCAACAGATGTAGGTGCATTAGGCTTTTCGCAAACTCAAAAGGGAATGATGATGGGAACAGTTGTTGGTTTGCTTTATCTAATGCCAATTTTTACTGGTGCTATTGCAGATAGATTTGGATATAAAAAAGTGCTGATAATATCTTATATAATTCTTAGTGCATCATATTTTGCTCTTTCTTTGGTTACTAGTTTTTATGCAGTATTTATAGTTTTTTTAATTCTTGCTATAGGTGCATCTTTGTTTAAACCCGTAATATCAGCTTGTATAGCAAAAACCACAAACGACCAAACTTCATCATTGGGTTTTGGAATATTTTATATGATTGTAAATATAGGTGCATTTATAGGTCCTATTGTTGCTTCTTTAGCAAGACAACACGATTGGAAATATGTTTTTTATATTTCTTCGGCTGTAATTTTAATAAATTTAGTTTTAGTAATTCTATTTTTTAAAGAACCAGAACGAGAAATCAAGCAAAATAAGTTTACCGAAGAATTAAAAATTATTTTTAAAAATATTTTTGAAGCATTAAAAGACATGAAATTTGTAGTGTTCTTATTGATAATAGTTGGTTTTTGGACAATGTACAATCAGCTATTTTATACTTTGCCAGTTTTTATCGACCAATGGATGGACACTTCAATAGTTTATAATAAATTGCATTCTGTTTGGCCCTGGTTGGCAGAAACAATTGGTACTCCCGAAAAAACTATAGCGGCAGAAATGCTCACAAATCTTGATGCAATGTATATTATTATTTTTCAAATAGCTGTTTCTTATTTTGTGATGAGGCTTAAACCTATTCATTCAATTATTAGTGGGTTTTTAGTTGCAACAATTGGTTTGTTTCTTACTTTTTCTACAAATAATCCAATGTTTTTATTTGTAAGCATTTTGATTTTTGGTTTAGGCGAAATGGCAGGTTCTCCAAAAATTACTGAATATATTGGAAAAATTGCTCCTCCAAACAAAACGGCTTTGTATATGGGTTATAGTTTTTTACCAATGGCTGGTGGAAATTATCTTGCAGGAATTTTGTCGGGTTCGGTTTATCAAAAATATTCCGATAAAATTAGTTTACTAAAAATGGAAGTTAGCAGCAGAGGTTTGAATATTCCAGAAATTTCAGAAAATTTTTCGCAAACAGATTATATAAGTGCGGCTTGTCAACAATTGAATATGAGTCAAGGTCAATTAACGGAGTATTTGTGGACAAATTATCAACCTTATAATATAGGGATAATTTTCGCAGCAATCGGTGTTGGAACTGTTATGGCAATGTTGGTGTATAATTGGTATTTGAATAGGAGGAAAGCTTAAGTTTTAAAACTTGGAATTTTTATTTATTTAGTCTTTCAATTTCTGTTTTAATTTGTTTAATTATTTCTTTGTTAGCGATTTCACCATCTAAACTGAAAACAATAAATACATTGCCTCCAAAATCATCTTTAAAATTTTCAAAGCTAGCTTTCATTCTTTCAGAAATAGAATAATTTCCAAAATTTGATTGAGCTGTTATAGGTTTTATTTGTATGCCAAATGCTTTGTTTGCAGTTACATATCCCAAATAATCTATATCTCCTGCGTGGTCTAGCTCGGGTGGACTTTCTTCAAACCTCACATCAGGAAATTCTTTTGCTAATCCATGATTTACTACTGACTTTTCTCGCAAGTAACCATCATAAGTTCGGTTAATTGTTAAATTATAGATGTAATTATAACAATCTTCTTTAGTTAATGCGTTAAATGCTTCTTTCCATTCGGGAATAACAACTTCAGTGATTTTCTCATAAAGTCGTTCGCCAAGTTCTTTTAAACTTTCGCGAGTAATTTTAAAATTATTTTTGTCAGCTGTTTTAGCATTCTCAAAGTACCATTTTTCCCATTCTTCAATAGTGTTTGGCTGGCATTCTCTAATAAGAGCCATTACAGCTCCAACTTTATTTGGTCTTGAAAGTTGATAAGTTTGAGTAGCATAATTCAACACTTTTTCTTTCTTTCCAAATTCTAATGAGTATCTTTTGACTTCTTTTTTCTTCATAGCTATTTTTATCTTTCAGAATTATAGGAACAGAGTCTAAGTAATTTATTTTCTTTCTTGTTCTAACCAATAATAATTATTTGCCATACGCTTCTTTATATAATTTTGAAAATTTTGTTTTATATTTAAAATCAATAGAATTATCCACTATAGCTAATTTTTCTTTTAATAAATGTGCATTTATAAAAGTTTTATTTTCAAGATATAGGTAAACCATTAAATTATTTTCTTTGTCGTGTTTTACTTTATCATATTTTAAAAATACTTTTTTCCCTTGAAGTTTTTCAGTTAAAAACTCAATTGCTTCTCCGTTTGCTTTAGGATTTTGTTTTATTCCTATTAAGCGGATAATCAGATTGTTATGCAGGCGTATAAGTTCAGGGGTAATGATTTCTTTTACAGAAAAATACTCTTCTCGTTTTCCTGTACTATTTGCATCGATTTTTGAGCCGTATTGAATTTTTTTAACATCAACTTTTTTATCTAACTTATGTGTGTCAATAAATTGATAGGGTAGTTTTTTTATTTTTTCTGCAAAATCTATTTCAATTTCTTGTTGTTTAATAATTTTAGTTTCAACTTTCATAAAAGCGTCATCACCACCTATTTTTTCTTTTATAATTGAAATAAAATCGGGGTTAATTTCATAACCAACAGAATTTCTATTTAATTTTCTTGCAGCTAGAGCCGTTGTGCCACTTCCCATAAATGGGTCTAAGACGGTTTCTTCTGGAAATGAAAACATTTTGATTAAGCGATGAGGTAATTCTTCGGGAAACATAGCTAAATGCTTGTCTTGCTTAGCTCCAGTAAAATACCAATGACCATTAAAATATGTTTTCCATTCTTCATTTGTCATTGCAGAATTATCTTTTTGTTCTTTTGTTGGTTTTGGAGCATTTCCTTGTTTTTTAAATAATAAAATATATTCAAAATCTAATTTTACAATTCCATTTCTTGGATGCGGATAACTTCCCATTATGCTTGCTCCACCTGATGTGTTCATTGTTGTTTGTTTTTGCCATATGATTTGTCCCATAAAGTCGAAACCTATCATTTCACAAAATTTGATAATTTCTGAGTGAATTGGTATTATTTTATAACGTCCATAGTATGTAGAACGAGCAAATTGATCACCTATATTTATACATAAACGACATCCTTTATGTAAGACTCTAAAACATTCAGCCCAAGTGAGGTTCAAGTGGTTTATGTAAGTTTCATAATCATCATGAAATCCTATTTGATTATCTGTTCCATAATCTTTTAGTTGCCAATATGGTGGAGAAGTAACAATCAAATGAACGCTCTCGTCATTAAGTTCACTCATTTGCCTGCTATCTCCATTGATAATTGTATGAATAGTTTTATTTATCATTTTTACACTCTGTAAATTAAAATATAGACTACAAATATACTAATTTTTTTGTTTGAAAGTATCAATTTTGTTGAAATTAAACTTGACTACAACTCATCTTTCAAATATTTAGCTGTATAGCTATTTTTATTTTTGATAATATCTTCAGGTTTTCCTTGAGCAACAACAGTCCCGCCTCTTTCGCCACCTTCTGGTCCCATATCTATAATCCAGTCGGCAGATTTAATTATATCTAAATTATGTTCGATTATTATCATGCTATTGCCTCTGTCAACTAAAGAGTTTAAAACTTTAAGAAGCACTTTTATATCTTCAAAATGCAAACCTGTTGTAGGCTCGTCTAAAATATAAAGAGTATTGCCTGTTTCTCGTTTCATCAGTTCTGTTGCAAGTTTTACTCTTTGTGCTTCTCCACCTGAGAGAGTAGTGCTTGATTGTCCTAAATTAATATATCCCAAGCCAACTTGTTGTAGTACAATTAGTTTTTTATAAATATGTGGAATGTTTTCAAAAAATTCAACAGCTGCATTTATTGTTAGTTCAAGCACATCAGAAATAGATTTTCCTTTAAACTTTACTTCTAAAGTTTCTCTATTATATCTTTTGCCACGACAGGTTTCGCATTGTACATAAACATCGGGTAGAAAATTCATTTCTATGGTTTTTACACCAGCACCTTTGCAAGTTTCGCATCTGCCACCTTTAATATTAAATGAAAATCTACCTGCTTTGTAAGCTCGGATTTTTGCTTCTGGCAAACTTGCAAATAGTTCACGAATATCTGTAAACAGTCCTGTGTATGTTGCAGGGTTTGAGCGTGGTGTTCTTCCAATAGGCGATTGGTCAACTTCGATAAATTTATCTATGTTTTCAATTCCTTCTATTTTGTCGTAGTCTAATGGAAATGCGTTTGAGTTATAAAAATGTCGCGAAAGTGCAGGGACAAGGGTTTTGTTTAAAATACTTGATTTTCCACTCCCCGAAACGCCTGTCATGCAAATCATTACGCCAAGCGGGATTTCAAGATCAATATTTTTGAGATTATGACCTTTAGCACCACGAATTATTATTTTTTTATCAGAAATTTCTCTTCTAGATTTAGGCAATTCGATTTTAAGTTTTCCATTTATATATTGAGAAGTAAGAGAATCTGATTTTAGCATGTCGCTTGGTTTTCCTGCAAAGACTAAATGTCCACCTTTGCGTCCAGCGCCAGGACCGATGTCTGCAACAAAATCAGCTTCAGTAATCATTTCTTTATCGTGTTCCACAACTATTATGGAATTGCCTCTATCTCTGAGTTGTTTGAGTGAATTTATTAGTCTTTTATTATCGCGTTGGTGCAAGCCAATACTTGGTTCGTCTAAAATATATAAAACATTTACTAAACGACTTCCTATTTGAGTTGCTAATCTAATCCTTTGAGATTCTCCTCCCGACAAACTGTTTGCCGAACGGTTTAGAGATAAATAATCTAAGCCAACATCAAGTAAAAAGCTAACTCTACTACTTAATTCTTTAATTACTTCTGTTGCAATTAATCTTTCTTTATTGTCTAATTTGTCTAAAACAGTATCTAGGAATTTACTGAGGTTTAACATGTCCATTTCTGCAAGTTCGGCAATGTTTTTTTCTGCAATTTTAAATTGTAATGCTTCAGATTGCAGTCTAGTTCCATTACATTTTGGACAAGTTATAAACTTATTGAATCTAAATGAAGATTTATTTGAGTATGGATTTTTTTCTTCGTCTTCTTGTTTGGCTTTAATTTGATTTACAATACCGTCAAAGCTTATAGAGTAGTTTGAAGTTAGACCCAGCGGTGTGTTTTTTAATTGTAAACTTTCGGGATAGCCAAATAAAACTGCATCAATTGCTTGTTCGTTAAGTTCATCTATAGGTGTTTTGAGTGAAAAATTTAGTTTGTCGGCAAGGGCTTCTAGAATCCAAAAAGGTAAACTATTTTTATATTTTCCTAGAATGCTTATTCCGCCATTGTAAATTGAAAGCGATGGGTCTGGTATAATTTTATTTATATCAATATCGGCAATTACTCCAAGTCCGTTACATTTTGGGCAAGCACCTTGTGGCGAGTTGAAAGAAAAAGTATAAGGAGCAGGTTCTCTGTACGAAATTCCACTTGTAGGACACATTAAAAATCGACTAAAAAAACGAGGTTTGTCGCTTTCTTTTTCTAAAACCATAATTATATTTTTGCCTAAACTCATTGCTAAGTCTATAGTTTTTTTTAGTCGATTTCTATCTTGATTTTTAATAATTAATTTATCAATTACCAATTCAACAAAGTGAGTTTTATATCTGTCAAGTCTTAAATTATAAGTAATTTCTCTAATTTCTCCGTCAATTCTAGCGTTTAGAAAACCTTTTTTTCTTAGGCTTTCAAAAGTTTCTTTATAGTGTCCTTTTCTTCCATCAACAATAGGTGCGAGTATATAAACAGCTTTGTCTTTAAAATCTTTTAAAATAATATTTATGATTTGTTCATCGCTGTATTTAATCATTTTTTCGCCTGTAACGTGCGAGTATGCTGTTGAGGCTCTAGCATAAAGCAGACGTAGGTAATCATATATTCCTGTAATTGTGCCGACAGTAGATCGTGGGTTTTTTATTGTTGATTTTTGCTCTATAGCAATTACCGGACTAAGTCCTGTTATGCTGTCAACATCTGGACGTTCCATGCTACCAATGAAACTTCTGGCATAAGCAGAAAAAGTTTCCATATATCTGCGTTGTCCTTCGGCATAAATTGTATCGAAAGCTAATGAAGATTTTCCGCTTCCGCTCAAGCCTGTAATAACTGATAGTTGATGTTGTGGAATATCTAGGCTTAAATTTTTTAAATTATTTGTTCTTGCTCCTTCAACCGAAATAAAATTCTCTTTCTTATTCATCATTGTTTTTACTTTGTTTCATACATTCACGTGCGTTCTTTGCAGGTAAAACAATTTTGTATTCCTTTTTGTTTGGGTTAATTAATGATTTTCCAGTTAGCCAAGGATTGAAATATTTAAGCATTTTGTAGTTTGTGCCGTGTTCAAAAGCAAATTCCACTAAATCAGAAATGGTAGTATCAACAACAATTTCTTGAGTTTTAATTTCTTTATAGAGATATTTTTCATCAATATCAAAACCATAAAGTTTAGGGTTAGACATTATTAATTTTAATGCTAAAATTCTATATACATATCTAGCAGTTTCTTGATTCAAATGCAAGTCCCAATAACTATTAACTTTTTGATAATCAATATCTTTTTGTAAGCCACCCATACCCATATTGTATGAAGCTGCTGCCAATGTCCAACTTTTAAAAACTTTATATGCTTTGTGTAAATATTCTGTTGCTGCAATTGCAGATTTTGTGTGATTATATCTTTCATCTATACCTCTTCCAACGAGCATATTATATTCTCCCGCTGTTGTTTTCATAAATTGCCAAAAACCTGTTGCACCAGCTGGACTAACAACATTTGCTAAGCCACTTTCGGCAACGCATAAATATTTCATATCATCAGGAATGCCTTTTTCTTTTAATATTTTTTCAATCTCAGGAAAATAACGATTTGCTCGTTTTAAATAAATCAAGGTAGATGAATGTCTATAAGTATTTACAATAAGTTCGTAATCTAAGGCTTCGTAAACGTCAAAATTTTGCAGGGGAACTTTTTCGCCACAAAAACTTAAAGTGTCAGGAATATATGGTTGAAAAACTTTATATGGTATTGTAGTTTGTTCATTTTCTATTTCTTTACTTTGATTTACATTTTCAGAGCTTGAAAAAATAAAACTATTAGCAATAATAAGACCTAAGCCAAGTCCTAATATTACGAAAAAAGGTATTTTCATAAGTTTTTTTTTATCCATATTCTTTATTGTTATTTTTCTTTGCTTAGTTTAGTGTTTATGTATAATAATAAAAACACAATGATAGGGTATAAGAAAAAGAGCCAAAGTTGCGAATATGCAATAGTAGAACTTTTTTGTATAAGACAAAAAGCTAATGCTAAGCCTATAGAGTTTAAAACAAAAAATACAAGAGCTATTATGCTTGTTGGCAGACCTAAATAATATAAATGATGTGTTGTATGATCTTTGCCACCTATAAAAGGGGATTTTTTTCTTAATAATCTATTTATAGTTACTGTTGTAGTATCAGTTATTAGTACTAAAAATGCTAAAAAAACAATTAAAAATTGCATTGTGTTAAATCCATATGAAAATTCAGTTATAGGGATAGCATTCCAGAAAAATTTTATTCCTACCCATGCTAATAATATTCCTAAAAATTGAGATCCATTATCTCCCATATACATTTTTGAAGGATGCCAATTATAAAATAAAAAGCCAAGCAAAGATGCAATTGTAGAAACCAATATAATTAAACTAAGTTGTGAATCTCCAACATCAGTGGTTATAAGGTAGATTGCAACTGCTATGAATATTGAAAGACTTGATGCTGACGATACTCCATCCATATTATCCAACATGTTGATAGAGTTCATTATTCCGACTACCCAAAATATGGTTATAAGATAGTTTATCCAATCCATTGGACTTATTATGATATAAATTCCATTATAAATTAATATTAAAGCACATATAATTTGAATTATAAATTTGAATACTGGTGATGTATTTAAAATATCATCGGCTAAGCCCATTAAAAATGATAAAGTTACAATTATAAAAAGACTAATATATTCTTTTGAAAAATATATGTTTTCTTTTAAAAAGAAGAAAACTATTATCATGGTTAGTAAAAAAACAAAATAAAAACTTAATCCACCAAATATTGGTTTTGATTGTGAACTAAATCTTATAGCAGATTTGTTAGATTTTTTTACTAAAAATTTTAGAGGTCTTTTAATTAAAAAATTATTTAAATAAAGACTAAAAAGAAAAGAGATTATAAATGTTATTAATATAATATAATTCATTTTTTAGTTTTTTTTCTAAACTTATTAAAAAATTTGGGTTTAGCTACATCATCTTCGCCATAGTATGAATTGTGCGTGTGGCTAAAATAGTTAATTCCATAGTAAGCTGTTCTTTTGGTATAACCGTAACCTGCTTTATATCCATATCCGTAGCTTGCAATACTTTTTTCTATACCATTAAGCACTACAGCTAAGTTTTTTAATTGACTTGATTTTGAGAAGTAGTTTAAATTATTTACAAAAGATCTTGGACTATATCCAGCTCTCATAACATAAAGTTGGTTATCAGCTAAGCGAAATGAAGTAAGTGCATCATTAACTATTCCAATAGGAGGAGTGTCAAGAATAATAATATCATAAGATTGTTTTGCCTGCTCAATTAGTTCATTTAATTTGTTAGTAAGAATAAATTCGCCTGGGTTCGGTGGCAGAGGTCCTGACGTAACAAAATCTAAACCTTCCAAAGAGCTGTTTGTAATACATTCTTGAAAGTTGTTTTTGCCAAGAAGAATATTTGTAACTCCTTTTAAATTATCAACCTCAAAACATTCGTGAATTCTTGGTCTCCTTAAATCTAAGTCTATAATAAGAACTTTTTTTTCCGACATTGCATAAATAGCTCCTATATTTAGTGCTAAAAATGTTTTTCCTTCTCCTGCAATGGTTGATGATATTGTTATTATTCTTGTTTTGTCTTTGATGGGATAAAATTCTAAGTTAGTTCTTATGTTTCTAAAAGCTTCACTTAGCATTGATTTTGGGCGTAAATGAACTATCATTTGGGAAACTTCAAAGTTTGTTTTATTTAAAGAAATTCCACCAACTACAGGGATGTTTGTGCGATTTGTTATATCATCAATTGATATAATTTTATTAAAAAGTAAATACCTAATTGCTAAATATAGAAAAGATAAAACTAAAGAAATCAAAAAAGCAATTGTCATTATTGTTGAAAAGATAGGAAAATCAGGCGATGAAGGGATATTTGCTTTTTCTAAAATTATATTATTTGAAACATAGCCAGCTTGTGATATTAGTGTTTCTGCTTTTGATTTAATTAGTTGTGCGTAAAAATCTTCGTTAATAGCATATAGCCTTTGTAAACGTGCATATTCAATTTCGTCATATTTAGTCTCTTTGAAAGCAACTTTTTCTATTTCTTTATTTTTTTTCTCAAGTTCAATTTTTTCTGTATTTAGACGTTTTATTGTTGAGTTAGTAAAATCAATGATTGTTTCTTTTTTAGATTTAATTTGTTCGTCTAAAGTTTGAATTTTGTGGCTATTAGATGTTAGGTCAAATAAAAGAATTTCTTTTTTATTTAATAATTCTTGCAAAGATTTGATCATTGCAGATAAAAATGCTTCAGATTTTTGTCCTGAAAGCATCGCCAAAAGCTCATAAGTATTAATATCTGGATTTGACTTTAATTTGTCCAACATTTTTTCTAAAGTCATAATCTCGAAGTCAACATTCAAAAGTTTAGATTCTATGTCGGACATTTGTGATGAATAAATATTTGTTTTATTAAAAAGATACTCATCATTTATGTTTAAAATATTATTTTGTTCTCTAAAGTTATGTAAATCTTTTTCTGTAGCATTAAGTTGGGTAAATACATTTTCCATTTGTTGGTCAATGTATTTTATAATATTGGTTGCAGATTCTTTCTTTTTGATTTCATCAAATTCAATAAATTTTTCGGCTATTGTATTGGTAATTTCAGCTGATTTTCTAGCATTAAAGTCATAGTAAGTTACTTTAATAGTTCCAGCAGTTTCACTAAGAGTTTGAACATTAAGTCGTTTCGATAAATTTTTTAGTATTGTGCCGGGATTGTTTATAGTGAAAAAATATTGAGATTTGTTTTGTGGGCTAAGTTCTTGTTCTAAATCTTTTTTTGATGGAAAATGTACATAAATTTCCATTCCATAAATAGTTTGCCATTCTTCTGGATGGATAGTATATTCATATTTTTCATCTCCTATAGTGTAGGTAATCAGGCATTTATAATCTTTAAACTCTAAATCAATAATTTGGTCAAATATTGCAGTGTTTGTAATATTATATTTAATTTCAAAAGGTGTTGAGCCATATAGTTCTGTTGATAAAAATGTTCCTTTTCTATAATAACTGATATCAAGTGGAAGTACCTCAATTACGGTTTTTAAAAATTCGTTGGAGCGTATTAGTTCTATTACTGGTGCTAGGTCTTTGTCCATTAAATTAGAGGAGATACCTAAAATTTTATTTGTTTGGTTTTCATTTTTTACTTGAATAATTGTTGATGTCTTGAATCTTGGGGTTGAATACCTATGATATGCAAAACCAGCTCCTAATGACATTAAAATCAATAGAATAACTACCAAAATGTTTTTTTTAACTATAATTAAAAATGTTCTTGTGTCGAACTGTTGGTTAAATATAGATGTTTTATTTTCGTCCATTTTTATTGTGCTTGCTTAAGTTTAAAAAATACTCCATAAATTGTAACTAATGTTGTAATTAGTGTTAAATATGGTGAAACTTCTCTTAATGCCCTTGTGAAGTATTGTGGTTTACTATCAATGTAAATAATATCGTTAGCTTCTAGCAAAATATTTGAGTTTTTAAGTTCTTTGATATTTGAAACATTCCAATAAAAAACTTCGGGATTTTGAGTTAAATCTCCACGAATTAATTTTATTCTATATGAACGACTAATATCTGTAACTCCTCCAACTTGTGCTATTGCTTCAATTAAAGTAAAGTTGTCATTTGGCATTTCAACCACACTTGCTTTGGTTCCACTATTCATAAAAATCATAACTTTTCTATTAATAACTTTTACCAAAACAAAAGGTTCAATAAAATAATTGCCATATTCTTGTTCAAGAAGTAATTCTGCTTCTCTTATTGTTTTGCCAGCGATATCAATTCTTCCTAAAATTGGCAGTTTTACTTTGCCATCAAATTCTACAAGAAATTCAAATCCATGTTGGTTTCTTTGGTAATTAGCACTTGCACTAGCGCTTTCCATGCTACCTGTACCAAAAAAAGATTCGCCAGTATTACTAACAACTCTTAGACCTATTTTATCGTAAGCTTGTATAATATATTCATTTTTTGAAATTTCAAATTCGGATTTTGGGTAATCTTTATCTGTTTTAAACATATCTGATGGTCTAAGGACACGGCAAGAATTACAAATAAATATCGTTAAAATTAGGTTTGATATAAGTAAAATCTTTATTTTCATGCAATTTTATTAAGTTCAATCTGCAAAAATAAATAAATTTCTCATATTCCTTTTAATTAAAAGGTTATTTTTTACTTTTTAGTTATGATTTTATTAAACTTAACTTGTTGAATAAAATATTTTTATCAATTTCGATTATTAATTCTAATTTTTATTTTTGTAGATTATTCTTATGTTGATGAAAAGATTGTTAGTAATATTTATTTTATGTTTTGTTTGGAATATTGGTTATTCTCAAAGCTACAATTCTTATTTTCATCAATTTGAGATGCGTGCACATTATGGACTATCAATTCCTCACCATACTTGTTTAAAATATTTAATAGAAAAAAATATTTGTATAGGTGAAATTACTTATTCTATAAAAACTGATGGTTCGGAGCCTTGGCAACATGTATGGCGTTTCCCAGAATTAGGGCTTGGATATTTAATGGGTAGTCTTGGTAATATCAACGTATTTGGATTTTCACAATCTTTGTATGCTTTTTATGGCGTGCCTATTGTCGAAACCGAAAATTTTATTTTTAAATATCGTTTTGGTTGTGGCTTGTCTTATATTAGCGAAAAGTTCGATGCTAGAGCTAATTATTATAATGTTGCTTTTGGTTCTTATTTGAATGCACATTTGCATTTTTCACTTTTAGTAGATTATAAATTTCCTGATTTACCATTGTATCTAACAGCAGGATTTGCATATAATCATTTTTCGAGTGGAGCAATTGAAACACCAAATTTAGGTTTAAATCAAGTTACTGGCAATTTTGGAATCAAATATATGTATTCTAGGTATAATTATTCTTTGCCTAAACGAACTGTGCCGTATCAGTATGATAAAGATTTTGAGTTTTCTGCATATTATGCCGTTTCAGTTAAAGAAAATTCTACTTATGAAAACAAAAAGTATTTTATTAATTCTTTAATTTGTGATTTTGCTTCTCGCTTAAATAATCAAAGAAGTTTAGGTGTTGGGTTGAATTTAATTTTCGACCCTTCAATAAAACCTTTATTGGAAGATGATTATAATGGTGCTCATAATTTGCTTAGAGTTGGAATTCATGCTATGCAAGAAGTTTATTTGACTGATGATTTGAGTATGATTATGCACTTGGGAAGCTATGCTTTTAATAAATATAAGGAAGGAAAAAAAATATTGGTTTATTCAAAGATAGGTATTAGATATACTTTTGCTGAAAGATATTTTGCAAATATAGTTTTAAAAACGCATACAACAACCGCCGATTATATTGAATTTGGTTTAGGATTTAGAATTAACTAATTTTCTAAAACATGAATTTCAACTCTTCTATTTTGACCTTGTTCCCAACTATCTCGTTCAAGCGGATATAGTTTTTGAGTTGCTGCAACACCTTTATAAGTCATTCTCGAAGCCTCAATTCCACCCTTTCTTAAAAAAATGTAAACTGCTTCAGCTCTATTTAGGCTTAAAGTGTAAGTATCATTTGAGTAATCATAACCATCTGCTTCAGATTCATCTTGGCAACATATGTGTCCAATAATTTCTATTTTTAAATTTGGATTTTCACGCATTAGTTGTAATAGCTCCATTAAAGGCGCTTCGGCTGAAGGTAAAAAGAATGGCGTTCCTCCTTTAAAATTTATGTTTTTGATATTAAATTTATTCCCTTTTACTAAATCTTTTGACGTAATATTTGCCAAGTCTGTATGTCCTTTTTTATTGTCAAACTTGTTCTCGAAACTTATAGTGTCTTGATAAGTGTATGTTTTAGTTTGTTCTTCAATTATAAAAGTAATAATAATTTCAGATTTTCTATGTTCTTTAATTCCTCTGTCGCTTTCATCTGTACGATTTTCAAAACTACTATTTTTATGTATGGAATTTCCTTGACAAGTGGTTATTTTAGCAGACTTTATTCCTAAATTTGTTAAAAATGTTTTAGTTGCATTTGCTCTTCTTTGAGAAAGTTTATCGTTGTGTTCTTTGCTTCCTAAGAAATCTGTATAAGCATATATCTCAACTTTTTCAATTTTAGAAAAATCAATTTTATCAAACTCATGCTTATAGTTGTTTTCAATCTTATAACTATTTATATCAAAATAAATATAAAAACTTTCAGAATCTTGGGCTTTTATTCCAAAACTTATAAAGCAAATTGCAATTAAAAAAACAATACTTTTAAGCGACATATTTTTAAATTTGTTATTTATTTAACTGTAAAATTAAAATTTTATTTTATGTTTTGGCAGTATTTTTTTAGAAAAACAAATATTTTGTTGATGAATTTTATTTTTTTCAAAATTAAAATAAGGAGTGTTTGTTTGTTAAGCTATTGATTTGCAGATGTTTGTGTTTTGCTTTTGTTGTCTAAAATTATGTTTGGATAAAAAAAATAAAATATTTATAAAAAAAAGAGTGTAATTCAAAAAAAATGGCTAATATTGCAATCCAAAAATTGTACGGAATATTTAAAGTTTTTTGTAATGGAATTAATGAATATCGTAAATCAAAAAATGGCTATTGAGAAGGAATTTCCTAAGTTCAAAGCTGGAGATACAATAACTGTAAGTTATAAAATTCGTGAAGGAAATAAAGAACGTATTCAGGAGTTTAGAGGTGTTGTTTTACAGATCAATGGTGAAGGTCGCACTGCTACTTTTACTGTTCGTAAAATGTCAGGAGCTTTTGGTGTTGAAAGAATTTTTCCATTTGCGTCGCCTTTTATTGATGCTATAACTGTTAATAAATATGGACGAGTTCGTCGCGCAAGAATATTTTATTTACGTGGACGTACAGGTAAAAAAGCTAGAATTAAAGAAAGAAGATTTTAAGATTAGTTTAGTTTATATTGCTCATAAAAGCGAGACTGCTCAATTTGTTTTGGGCAGTCTTTTTTTGCAAAAAATTATTATTATTTCGACTATTAGTTCTCTAAAATATAAAACTCCGTTCTGCGATTTTTTGCTCTTCCTGCTTCGGTTTCGTTAGTAGCAATAGGCAAGTTTGGTCCATAACCTTTATGTTGCAATCTATCTGGATTTACTCCATGCTTTACTAAATAATCGTAAACGGCTTTGGCTCTATTGTTAGATAGAGTTATGTTTGTTTGCATACTTCCTATGTTATCAGTATGTCCTCGAATTTCAATTTTTAAATTAGGATTGTCGTTCAAAAAAATCATAAATTCATCAAGAACAAGGAGTGACTTTTTATCTATTTGATACGAAGCAGTTGCATAGTTTATATCACGAAGCTCTACAGATTTTCCTTTCTCTATTGGTTTTATTTCAAAATCAATAACTAAAGGAGCTTCGAAAATTTCTTCATCAACTTCAATGAGTGCAGAGGTAAAGCTGTAGTCTTCTTTTTTTACCACCATTACAAAATCGTCTTCTTTTTCTTTTTCGTTTGTAACAGCTACTGCATAATGCCCTGTTTCAGAGTCCAATAATCCTTCTGAGATTTCTTTGGTTCTTGTATTTCTCACTTCTAGTTTAGCTTCTGTAATAATTTCACCAACTTCATCAACAAGTTTACCTTTAACTAGGAATACTTTTTCTGGTCTAGCTTCTGGATATAAATCAAATGAATAAATATCCCAGCCACCTTTTCCTTTGAATTTATTACTAGCAAAATAAGCTTTTGTTCCTTGAGTATTTACTACAAATCCTAAATCATGTGCTTGTGTATTTATTGGATATCCGAGATTTATTGGAATACTCCATTTATTATCTCTATATTTTGAGAAGAAAATATCATATCCGCCCAAGCCTTTGTGTCCGTCTGAAGAAAAATATAAGGTTTGACTATCGGAGTGAATAAATGGAGATTTTTCGTTTCCTGGTGTATTTATTGTTGGTCCGAGATTTTTAGCTTTATTCCATGTTCCGTCAGCATTTTTAGTAGAATACCAAATATCACATGTTGGATTATTTGGGTCGAAACCGATATTACCTTCTCTAATGCTTGAAAAATATAGAGTTTTACCATCAGCAGATATTGAAGGTTGCGATTCCCATGTGTTTAGCCCGTTTATATTAGGTCCGAGATTAATTAATTCAGACCAACCATTTGCTTTTCTAACAGAATAATAAATGTCGCAGTTATCATAAGTTCTAGAAACAAATTCGCAAATAGTAACGTAAAGTGTTGAGTTATCAATTGTTAAAGCAGAAGCTCCTTGGTTTTTTCCAGTGTTAAAAGGGTAGGGAAGAGGCTCTCCTTTCGAAAACCTTGTGCCTGACTCATCTAAAGCTCTTGCAACTGAAAATTCTTCTGTATATTTTTCGCTAGTTATGCTGTTAATATCTTTTTTCATGTAAGCATGTGTAAAAAATGCTAAACTTCCATCAGGAGAAATTAGTGGTAAAAAATCATCATTAACTGTTGAAATGCCTTCAACAATAACAGGTTTAAAAGGTACTGGATTAGATATTAATTCAAGATACGTATCAATATAATCTAAAATAAGTTCTGCGTCTTTTATGTTTTTGCTTTCTTCTGTGGTATTTTTAGTGTATAAATTAAGATATTTTTTTGCATTTACATAATCTTCTTTTTCGTAAAACATTTTGCCAAGAGTAAAATTTACAGACCAATTGTTGTAATGAGGACAGGTATTAGCTACTTTTTCTAAACTTCTTGCATAATTTGCGTAAAACTTATTTTGAGATTTAATGTCTGTTGATTTTTTATATTTAATATAATTAATTTCTGCCACTCCAATCCAGGCTTCTGTAAACTCGGGTTCCTCGTCCACAATTTTTGATAAAAGTAATTCGGCTTGGTCAAGTTTTCCTGAATTAATATATTCAATTGATTTATTAAAATTTTTAATAAGTTTTTTATCATCTATTTCGTTACAAAAATCTTGAAATGATTGTGAAAATAAATAAGAACTGCATAATAGCAATAGCGATAATAACAATATTTGCCTTCTTATTTTCATTAAAAAACTGTTTACAACAAAGATATTTTAAAATATCCATTTTTAATAATTAAAACGAAATAATATTATTAAAATTATATTGTTAGCAAATAATATTCCATATTAGCATAATTCCAAAATAAATTATTGAGGTTTTTAAAGAAGTAAGTGTTTTAATTTTTTTTTAAACTTTGTAGTAGAGCGAAGCAATAATAAAAATAGCAAATAATAGTGATGCAATTCCATTTGTAGATGCAAAAGCAATGTTTATTTTTGAAATATCATCTTTTTTTATAATTAAGTGTTGAAAAAAAAGTAAAATCAAAAATATGCAAGTTCCAATAATTGTTAAAAAATTTTGATTTAAGCTTAAGCTAAATAAAATAATAAAACATGCTGCGACTAAGTGAATTAAACTTGATAGTATTAATGATTTTTTTCTTCCATATTTAGCAGGAATTGAGAATAAACCATTTTTGCGGTCAAATTCTTCATCTTGTAATGAATATAAAATGTCAAAGCCAGCAGTCCAGAAGAGCACAGCAGCTGATAGCATAATAATTTGAGTAGTTAGGTGTGAATTTATTGCAAGAAAAGCTCCTGCAGGGGCTATTGATAATGCTAATCCAAGAATAAAATGTGATAAAAAAGTAAATCTTTTTGTATAACTATATGATAAAACAATAAATAAAGCCAAAGGCGATAAGTAAAAAACAGTTTTATTGATAAAAAAAGTAGCAGTAATAAAAAGTATTGAATTAATTATAGTGAAAATTAGTGCATTTTTTGGCGAAACTTTATTTGTTGGAATTTCTCTCATTGCAGTACGAGGATTAGCTTTATCTATTTTATGGTCAGTGTAGCGATTAAAAGCCATTGCTGCATTACGAGCCAGGATCATGCATAAAATGATTAATACAAAAATATGCCATTTTGGGAAATGCCCAAGTTCTTGAATTGCAATAAATAATCCAATTAGTGCAAATGGCATAGCAAAAATTGTATGAGAAAATTTTACTAGAGATAGATATGTTTTAATTTTTTTAATCATTTTACAAAATTGCAAAAAAAACGGAGCTTTTAACTCCGTTTTTATATTTTTAGTTAAGTTTTATTATTTAAAAATTTAAAACATACTTCTTCCAGAATATTCACTTCTATGTATATTATATCCTAACATTACTTCAAACGTTCCTGCTTGAAAGTTTGAAATTTTAGAGGTTGCGTAATCGAAAGCAAATCCGAAAATAAAATCTTTGTACGACATTCCTAATAGTGAAACTATAGCTCCGTCAGTACGATACGAAAATCCTAACCAGTAATCTTTTTTATAAATTCCTCTTAAATTTATATCAGCTTGGAAAGGCGATTTAAAAGTTGTTTTCAATAATACAGATGGTTCTAAAGCGAAATTGGTATTTAGATTAAACATATATCCACCTAATAGATGATAATGTCGTGAAAGTGTACTTGTATTACTTCTATCTATATAGCTAGTACCAATTTTTACAGGTAATTCTAATAATTGATTTCCTGAAATTCCAGCGAAATATTTTGTTGAATATAAATAAATTCCGAAATCGCTTTCTGGTAGCCATGCATTTTCTTTGTTAAAATTCAATTCTGGATCACCGGCATCTAAATATGTTAGGTTTGCATAATTCATTTGATATTGAAAAACTTGTAAAGAAAGTCCAAATGCTAATTTAGCAGATTCTTTAAATACTGGTAAAATGTATGCATAGTTCGCTTGCAAACCTATTTTAGTTTCTGGTCCAAATCTATCAGCAAAAATAATTCCACCAACTCCCATAGTTCCGTTTACTAGTGATAAATGTCCGCTGATTAATTGAGTAGAAGGTCCTTTATCAATTCCTACCCATTGTTGTCTAGCAGTTAGTCTTAAATCTATAGCATCTGTGCTTCCTGTTACTGCAGGATTTAACAACATTCGATTAAACATATATTGGCTATATAGTGGCAATTGTTGTGTTGACAATTTACTTGCAGAAGCAAATATTAAAACTATAATTATTAAATATATTTTTTTCATGATATTAAATTTTAACGAATTATTGTTACAGTACCTTTATATGAAGTTTCATTGTCTAAAATCAGAATATACACATATGTTCCAAAAGGTAGGAGCTTTCCTTTAAATGTTCCATCCCATTGTTTTGCGGGGTCGTTGTAGTCAAATCCAGAACCCTGATAAGTAAAAACTTCATCACCCCAACGATTGAAGATATAAATTTCAATTATTTCGAAAGCTTGAATACCTTGGATTCTCCATGTGTCATTGTAGCCATCATTGTTAGGTGTTAATACATTAGGAATAATTAAATCAGGAATTATATCAGGAATAACTGTAACAATTATACTATCAATATCTCCACATGGGGCTTTAATAGTATAAAATACTTGATGGTCGCCAATTCCTGCTATATTTGGAGTAAATAATCCAGTAGTTTCATCTATTGCTGTACCACTCCAAATGCCTCCTGTTTCAACAGTTTTAACAAAAATTGGCAAATCACTTACAAATAAGGTATCAACAGGTAAAATCTCTGCATTTGCTCTTTGATAAACTTGAATTACAGTTGTAACAGTACTTCCACATGGGTTGTCAACAGTATAAGTAATTGTGTGTTCTCCGGCTCCTGCAATTTCAGGGTCAAATTCACCTGTGTTGGCATCTATAATTCCATTGCCCGACCATGTGCCACCGTCAATATTTGCATTGAAAAATATTGGTAAAGTGTCGGAGCATACATAATTAATAATAGTTATTTGTGTTGGATTAGATACCGTAATTGCTGTTGTTGCAGTACTGAAACATGGACTTTCAATAGTATAAGTAATTGTATGATCTCCAGGTCCTGCAATTTCAGGGTCGAAAGTTCCATCTGCTGTAACTCCTGTTCCTGACCAAGTTCCACCTGTTGGAGTAGCAGATAAAGTTACTTCAGAATCAGATAAACATAAATCCTCTTGGTTTGTAATATTTATGTCAGGCGTTGGGATTACTGTTATTATAATTTGGTCAGAACCTTCACATGCGCTAGGACCTACAGTATAAGTGATCGTGTGATTTCCAATTCCTGCATTTTCAGGGTTAAAAGTTCCGTCTGCTGTAACTCCTGTTCCCGACCAAGTTCCACCTGCTGGAGTTGCTTCTAGTATAATTGCTGATTCTCCAGAACATATATTTGTAACAGTTGATGTAATAGTTGCATCAGGAGTTTCTATTACATTTATAATAATGCTTCCTTCTCCATCACATCCATTTTGAGTAACTGTATATGTAATTGTATGTTCTCCAGCTCCTGCATTTACAGGGTTAAAAGTTCCATCTGCTGTAACTCCTGTTCCTGACCAAGTTCCACCTGTTGGAGTAGCAGATAAAGTTACCTCTGCATCAGTTGAACATAAATCTTCTTGATTAGTAATGCTTACAACAGGTGTTGGATTTACTGTTATTATAATTTGGTCAGTATCTTCACATGCGCTAGTACCTGCAGTATAAGTGATTGTGTGATTTCCAACTCCTGCATTTTCAGGGTTAAAAGTTCCGTCTGCTGT